>NZ_JBASWB010000028.1:0-23461 GCF_049276255.1 Miniphocaeibacter sp. | reverse complement strand
AATAGGATTCTTGTAATTAAAAATTTGATGAAACCAAAAAATAATTATCAGGCAGCTATATAGCTGCCTGATATAAAAGTAATTTGTTATTTTATTGTATACCAACACTATTTGACAAAGAGCCTTTTTATTTGTAAACTAAATATATTATTTTAAAAATCCTAGCATTTTACCTTTTTCAATGGCATCCTGTGCATTTTCCACATTTAAATTTTTATATAATAAGCCAATATGATTTTTAACTGTTCCAAAGGCCAGTCCGGTTTTTTCAGCAATTTCAGAATAGGTTAAATCATCATTTAGTAGTTCTAAAATCATTTGTCTTCTTGGTGATAGCTTTTCAATTTTTCCTAAAATCTTACTATCATATTCATCAATAATATTTTGAATTATTGTTTGAATATATTTAGTTAGATTTTTGTTGATTTTATTATGGTTAATTAATCCTTGTAAAATAGGATAGGTATGAATTCCATATTTAATAAATTGCCTTGTAAATTTGTAAGGATACGAAATTCGTATAGCTTTTCGTAAATGGAAAAAGGCATCATCAGTTAAATGTTTTTCAGAATAGGCTATACCTAACAATATATTGCTTTCTATTTGATCAAGAGGTCTATTATAATTATTTGCAAATAGATTAAGTTTTTTTCCAAACTCGATAGCATCATCAAATTTTTTTAAAACAATATAGGCATACATCGTTGTAAAATATAAACCTAATTTACAAAAAGAAAGATTTCTTTTTTTAGGTATGTAATTAATTTCCAACCAATTTTCTACATTTTCAAGATTTCCTTGATTTATTTCTCTGAAAATCACCATAGATTTAAAATTGGAATATAAATTATTTGCAGGCCATTTACTAATATAATTTTCTAAAAATTTATATATTTTTGATATTTGTCTATCTGCCCCAAAAGGTATTAATGTACTAATTAATATCATTGAGGCACAGAAAATTATTTCATAACTGTTTTTTTCTGATAGACTATCGTAAGCATCTAAGGCATATTTGGTTGCTTTTAGGATATCGTTTTTTTCATAATAAATTCCTGCTTTTATGCAAGATTCAATAATAGGTGCATCAGCATCTACTAATATGCCATAGGAATTCATTATAGCATCAATATCTTCATCTTTTAGTTCGTGAAATTCTGAATAATCTCTCATAGAGCGATGGAAATATGGTAAATTATGGGTTATGGAAACAACGGATATTTCATTCTTATCTATTTGAAAATCAAAATTATTGATAATATTAACGATTTTCAAAGAAAAATCTATTAGGGATTCATTATAATATAGGCCGACTAAAAAAATAATAGTTTGAATATATTCAGGTGTTTCCTCTATTATTTTAGGAATAATAGAAATTATGGAATTAATACTTTCAACAAAAAGCTTACTATTTCCACTTAAAAAACCATACCAAGTTTTTTCGAAAAGTAAATAATTATTGCTAATTATATCTTCTTGAGGTAAAGGTAAAATTTCTTTTTCTATAAAATTCATATATTTTTCAATAGGAATATGGTTTTCGTATTTGCTACTTTCTATTAAGGAGTTAATTGCATTATTAAAATCTTTATTTTCTAGGTATAATTTTGCTGTAGAAAAATAATCTTTTTGTTCAAAGAAAATTTCGGCTGAAATTTTCCTAGCATTATATAATGTTTCATTACTAAGAATTTCTCTTGATTTTTTTATTAAGTAATCCAAAAATAGATCATGAATAACATAGGTGTTACTGTCTATTTTTAACAGAAAAACACTTTCTCTATGTATTTTCTCCAATATATTTTTAGAGCCCATGTTTCCAGTTAATCGAGTAGCAAGCTCTGGTGTAATTTCATCAATAAAAATTAAATTTAAAATAAAATCAAGAATTTCAGAGTTTTTATTATTATATATTATTTCATCAATATAATTATCTAGATCACTGTATGTTAAAATAACGTGGTTTATTAATTCATCATCTCCAATTAGTAAAGCTTTAATTGTAAGAATCTGTCCTTTAGTAAGTTCGGAAATTCTGTGTATACTCTCACTATTAAATTTTCTGTTTTCATTAATACATAATTCATTGATTTCATCGTAAGAAAAAACCAATTCTTTTGAAGATATAAGGATAACGTTATTACCTAAATTAGGAATAGAAACTCTACTTATTAGTCCAATAATAAGAGAATCATTATTTAAATTTTTTAGTATTAAGGAAAGGGAATTTAAAACTTCTTCGTCAGCTTTATGTAAGTCATCAATAATAATATAATGATTAACAGAGGTATTAGGGATTAATTTAAGTATTTCCAATACTTCTCCTAGGGAATAATTTCCCTTATATGAAAGTAAATGGTTTTTGAATTTTTTGTTTCGTAATATTTTTGATAGGGCATTTAAAAATACTTTTAAAAAAGAAGAAATATCGTTGTTACTTTTGTTTATCGTTATCCAAGCTTTTCTACCTTTTGTCTCAGATAAAAATTGAATAGCTAGTGTTGTTTTCCCGTATCCTCCAGGTGCAATAATTGCAAAATTATTTTTAAATTTATTGATTTTTTTCAACTCATTTATAGCATTACTTCTTCGTATCCAGTCTTTTTGTGCATTAGGAACTTTATATATATTTCTAGCCATGAAACTCTCCTTAACAAGTTTAATATAAAAAAACAATATAAGTATAATTAAAAACATATATATATGAGTAATATTTTAATTAAAAACAATAATTATTATATATAAATATATTATAACAAGTAAGGCTTGAAATTCCAATGTTTATTAAAAATAATATTATGCCAGGCACAAGTACCATGAATTTGACAAGAATATCTTGAGAATATAACATGAAAGTAAGAAGTAGACAGTAAATAAAAGGGTTTACTTTATGTAAATTTAGCAAATTAATATAGCTATTTAGAAAATTTGAAGGATAGGGAAAGTTTATGTAGATCTTAGGAAAACGATAACACCAGAAAGAATAGTTAGAAATCAAGTACATTTTGAAAGCTAAATATTATTTTACCTGAAGGGAAGGCGAAAGTTATGAGAAAAAAACATAAAAACCTATCATTGTTTCTAGTTATTATAATGATGATAAATATTTTTATCCCTTATAGTAACATAAAAGCTGCTAATGATAATGGAGAAGACGTTACTAATAAAGTAACACTAGAGAAGGCAAGGTTATGGGTAATAAAAGATGGTGAAGAAAAACCCCTAATAGATGAAGATGGAAATAAAATAGAACCACAACCTGAAGTTAAAAATGGCGACCCTATAAAAGTAAGGTTTGAATGGTCAATTTCACAAGAAAACCTAGCAGGTACTAAAGCAGGAGATTATTTTACAGTTGATTTACCAGATCCTAGATTTGCAGATATAAAAGTAGACGAACCTCAGGATTTAGTTTGTTCTGATGGCGTAGTCATAGGAACTTATATTATAGTAAACGGACAAATAATAACTACTTTTAATGAAGAAGTAGAAAAAAAATTAGAATTAAAAAATGGTTATTTTGAAGTAAATGGGAACTTAAGTGGAGAAGGAGAGCTACATTTTAAAACGGAAGCCGGAGAAATTATTATAACAGTAGATCCATATGATAAACCACCGATACCAGATCCGGGAGAACCTGACGGAACAAAGGAAATTGATGAGGAAAAACTTGAATTTACAAAAGATGGAAAACAGTATTCAGGAAAAAATGAATTAAACTGGCATGTAAATATAAATTATGACCAACTTGCCAATATGATTGCAGAGAAGGGTATTACACAAAAATATAAGATGACCTTCGAAGATAAGTTAGTAGAGGGTTTAGAAATAGACGAAAATAATATTAAGATTACAGCACCATTATTTGTTCCAACTCCGGAAAAGACAATGAGTGATACAGCTATTACCTACAGGGAAGTGGATATGGGAGAAATAATAAGACCGAATTCTGGAGAAAGCTATGACGAATTTTATAAGCGAATTAAAGAAACAGATACTCCTGTAATAGGAATATTTGAAAACAATATAGTAATAGGATTTGGCGATTTGCCAGGTAATAATGTTACATATGACTCATTGATGCATGAAGGGGAAAGCTTAGAAAAGATTATTGACCAAGCACCGGATGTAATTAGTCAAGAACAAAAAGAACATATGAAGCGTGTTTATAGTAAGGAAGGAAATACAAAGGGACAGGTTCTTGCTTACGATATTTCCTTTGATACCATTGTAACGGATAAGGCAACAGATAAGGTATATACAAATGAAGCAACAATCCGATGGAATGAAAAAGATGAAGATTCATCAAAATGGGAAATTAAATATGATAGTTCAGATGCCGGAGTAGATGCAGTAGATCCGGGAGAGTTACGTATAAAAAAATTAGACGATAAGGAAAATACAATTCCTGGAGTTGTTTTTAAGCTACAAAAGCAGAATGAAGAAGGAAATTATGTAGACTATTCTCCATTAGATAATGGTGGTTTAGAAAGAACTACAAACGAAGAAGGTATTGTAGAATTTAAAAAATTAGTATCTGGATTTTATAAAATAGTAGAAGTAAAATCACCTCTTGGTTATGGAAAACCAATATATGAGCCTAATGAATTCTTTGAAATAAAAGAAGGAGCTAAGGTAGGGGTTTATATGGAGGTAGTAAATCCTATTATAAAACCAACTCAAATTTCAATCGGAGGAAATAAAGAACTAACAGGAAGACAATTAAAAGACCAAGAGTTTAGCTTCCAACTATTGGATAAAGATAAAAATTTATTACAAACGGTAAAAAACAAAGGAGATGAATTCCTATTTGCCGATGTGGAAATTCCAAGTGCCGGAACATATGAATATACCGTAAAAGAAGAAATAGGTAGTGGTGTAGGTATAACTTATGATGCAAGTATATTTAAGGTAAAAGTAGTAGCAAGCTTAAATGAAAAAACTAATGAATTAGAAACGGATATTACTTATACCGATATGAATGGAAATAAAGTAGAGTCCATAAAGTTTACCAATACCTATACAGAGCCAAAACCAGCTAAAATCGCAATCGGAGGAAGTAAAAAACTAACAGGAAGACAATTAAAAGACCAAGAGTTTAGCTTCCAACTGTTGGATAAAGATGACAAACCACTGCAGACGGTAAAAAATAAAGATGGTAAATTTACATTTGCCGATGTGGAAATTCCAAGTGCTGGAACATATGAATATACCGTAAAAGAAGTAAAAGGTAGTAGTGCAGGTATAACTTATGATGCAAGTATATTTAAGGTAAAAGTAGTAGCAAGCTTAAATGAAAATACAAATGCATTAGAAACAAAGATTACTTATACCGATATGAATGGAAATAAAGTAGAGTCCATAAAGTTTACCAATACCTATACAAAGCCAAAACCAGCAGAAGTTGAAATAGAAGTAGAGAAAGTCTTGGAAGGAAGAAAAATAAAACCTTATGAATTTTTCTTTAATATAAAAGGTAGTAGTAAAAATACAAATTACTTAAATGAATATATTTATAATGGAAAAGATGAGATTGCCAAGTTTGGTAAACTGATTTTTAAAGAAGAGGGCATCTATAATTATAAAATTACAGAATTAAATACTGGAGATCGAAAAATAAATTATGATGATACAGTTTATGAATTGGTGATTAATGTAGAATTAAAAGATAATAATGAATTAGTTGCAAAAGTAGAATTAGATGGGAATGAAACGACTAGCCCTGTAAAAGTAGTATTTACTAATATATACAGAACTAGGACTATAGAAGGTGAAAAGAGATAATAGTTAAATAGATTATTATAAAGGTGAAACAACATTAAGAAATTGTAAACCACAAGAAAGATTATTATTTAGAAATAATTAGAAACTATAAAGTAAAGGTGAAATATAGAAAAATTAAAGGATTAGATATACTTCACCTTTACTTTTAAACAAAGGAGATAATTATGAAAAATAAAAAGAAATTACTAAGTTTAACACTAATATTTACATTAGTATTATCTTCAACAATTCTACCTTATTTGTCTTCGGCAGAAGAACAAGAAACGACACCTATAGAGCCAATAAAAACAGTAACAGCTGAACAATTACCGGAAGAAACAGGAGAAGCTATATTTGAAGATGCAGATAAAGATAGTAGCATATTAGAAAAAGAGACAGAAAATACGGAAAATATTACTGAAGATTCAAAAGTATTAGAAGAAAAAGATGAATTGAATTTAGAAGATAGTAGTGACGAAGGAAAAGAAGAGAAAATAAAGGAAGAAAGAGATACACCGACAGAAACTCTTGAAGAGGAAACACCTGAAAATACTGAAAAACCTAAAGAAAAAACACCTGAAAAAACAGAAGATAAAGAAATAAAAACAACAACCGATAATAAATTAAGCGAGAAAGAGGATTCTTTAGATGAAAATACTTCTGAAGAAAGTAAGGAAGAACCGGATAAGGAAATTTTAAGCAGTGAAGAGAAGACTACAGAAGAATTTAAATGTACAGATACTATAGTAAAAGACGAAGATAAGGGTGTATGGAGAAAAATAAAAAATGGCGATTTTTTTGTAGAAATAAAAGAAGGAATATTAAATGCTACCGGTAATATAGTTGGTTGGATTGAAGGAATAATAACCAATACTATACTCGGTGAACCAGAGGAAACTACAGAAGGACTTGTGCAGGAGAAAGAACTTGTAATTGAAAGTGGAATACATGGAATTTACGAAGAAAAAGATGGTTCAGGTGGATGGAAAATTAACATTAATCCAAATGCAGTGGGAACTACTTATTATAAAATTACAGAAATAAATAGATATCAAGAAAGAGAAATTGTTGATGGAGTAGAAGGAAGACTTATTTATTTAGATGAAAAAGGAGAAGATACCTTTGAACCGACTAGAAAGGTACTAGAAGATCCTGATGATCCGGAATCTCCAACAATAGAAGTAAACAATGAACCAAAACTTAGCAAGGAAGAACTTCCGGGAGTAAAATATGATGAAAGAATTTATTATTTAAAATTTGAAGAAGATGAAGAAACCGGAGAAGTAGTACTTTCAGAGGTAAGAGTTGTTATGCCGAATGAGCTAGATCCATTTAAAGAGTTAAAGACATACACTAAGAGAGAAATAGCTGATATTGCAAATGGTAAAATGCGGGTATATATAAATCCGATGGATAGGCTTGAATCATATTTTGAAAAAGAGGGAATTGAAGGAATAGAGGAAAAAAATTTTAATAACATAAAGAATATATACGATAAAGATAAGCCGTTAATTTTTGAAAATGGTTTTGATTTACCAACTGGAGAGGCTGAAATTGGAGGAAATAAAAATCTGACAGGAAAAGATTTAGAGGAAGGGGAATTTGAATTTGTCCTTAAAGATAGGGATGGAAACATTATAGGAACTGTAACAAATAATAAGGATGGTAGTTTTTCCTTTGATATTCCTGTAGACCATGAAGGAGAATTTGAATTTTTCTTGGAGGAAAAAAATACAGGGAAAGCAAACATTACTTATGATGGAAGAATTTATAAGGCTGTTGTAAGAGTTTGTTTTGATAGATTAACAAATTCTTTAATATCTGAAGTCGTTTATATAGATGAAGATGGAAATGAATTGGATTTAGATAAATTGCCAACTTTTGAAAATGAATATGAAAAACCATCAGAACCTACTAAGCCAACAAAACCAACAGAGCCAACAAAACCAACTAAACCAACAGAGCCATCAGAGCCTACCAAACCTACAAAACCATCAGAACCAACGATTCCATCAGAACCTACTAAGCCAACAAAACCAACAGATTCTTCAGTTCCGACAAAAGAAACAACAGTGAAGAAAAATGGTAAGGATTTACCAAAAACAGGAATGGCAGGAACTATTGGAATATCAATTATAGGTTTAGGTTTAGTTCTTGGAGGAATAAGTCAATTTAAGAAAAAGGATGATTAATATATAGAAATGGCTCAAGCTGATAATTGAGCCATTTTTTTAGTTAAAAAATTTAATATATCTATTACATAAAACGTTTTAATGATATAATATAAATTATAAAACTTAAAGAGAAAAGGAGATATTATGGAATTTCGACAGTTAGAAATTTTTGTTTCGCTTGTTGAAAATGAGAGTTTTTCATTGACTGCAGTGGAAATGAATATTTCGCAGCCGACAGTTAGTTTACAGCTGAAACAATTAGAGGAAGAGTTGGACACTGCACTTTTTATACGTTCAACAAGGGAATTAAAATTAACGGACACCGGACAAAAATTGTACGATGAGGCTAAGGAGTTAATTTCTCGTAGAGATAGAGTTATTGACAGATTTAGTGAAAGAAAACAAAGGAAGATTTCTATTGGTGTATCTACTATTTCAGGTTCTTATATTTTACCTAATATTCTAAAAGAATATTGTAAAAAATATCCTAATATTCTAATAGATGTTAAGGAAACAAATAGTGCAGTTACAATTAAGAAAGTTTCAGATTACCAGGTAGATTTTGGAATTGTAGGTATGAAGAAGGAAAATGAAAATTGTGAATTTTATCCAATTTACGAAGATGAATTTGTATACATATGTCCTAATACAGAATATTATAGAAAATTAAAAGAATCAAATCCTAGTATTTCTGAATTAGCAAAAGAACCTTTAATTATTAGAGAATATGGTTCAGGTATAAAAAATAATATGGATAGGCTTTTAGCTACGGAAAATATCAATGTAGACAAATTAAATATTGTAATTTCAATTAATGATGAGGAAATTATAAAAAAACTTGTATCTTTAGGGTTGGGAACTTCATTTATTTCAAAAGTTGCAGTAGAATCCTTAGAGAAAAAGGGTGATATTATAACTATTCCTTTAACTAATTACCCTGAAAGATTCCGTTCTCTTTATGCTGTATGGAATAAAAAAGTTAATTTAGCAAAGCATGTTAAGGATTTTTTAAATCTTGTTGTGAAAAAATAAAGTTATGAAACACCTTTTATAGTAGCATTTAAAAGGTGTTTTATATATTCATAACTATATGATTAAGTTCTTTATCATCAGTGTTTAGGATAAACAATTCAAAGCCTAAATGTTGTCTATGAAGTATTGTATTGTCAATGTTTTCTCTATTTTTATTTCTATCAATAAAATAATAGTATCCTTTCACGTAAGGCGGTATATTAATATATCCTTTAAATTTACTACTATCTTCTGCATTTGCAGAAGAGGATAGAATATAGTCTTCAAGTAGTACTTTTAAGTTTTTAGTTAAGGGAAGTTTTTTCCAATTACTGTAGGTATGCATTGTTTCAATAAATTCGTCTAAGGTTTCTGAATCAAATTCATATTTTTCGTACTTCATTCCTAGATTTTTTATTTCACCATAAGTGTCAAATTCTAAGGTTTTAAATTTAGAATATGCCTCTAAATTTATTTGTAACTGTTTGTTTTTTTCCTTATTTTTAAATTTTAAATATATAATAAAAAGAACTATAGCAATTAAGATAAATATTAATAATTTCATAAATGACCTCTTTTCTCTATATCTATCTATTATTATATTCTAACATTAAGATAAATCTTTTTTGTTACAAATAGGAAACAATAATTCTACAAAATGTCTAAGATTTTTTATTAAGAAAACAAAAAATAGCCTAAAATAGGCTATTTAAATATTTTATTCTATTGTTACACAGGATACTTTTTCCTGTATACTATCAGATATCCATTTTTCACTGCCAATAGTAACTGCTTCATGTAGGCCAATACTTTGTAAATACTCTTTAGTTTCTTGATCTAAAGTATCGCCTTGAGGCATTAATAGTATTGGAAGTTGAGTTAGTCCTGCATAAGATCCAGCAACTATTCCATCTGCATAGTTTTCTCCACTAGCTAGTATAATTGAATGGGTATTATAATTTATAAATTTTGTAACTTCCAATGATGTTTTATATCTATTAGAACCACTAATTCTGGTAATATTTTTATTGCTAAAATTTTTTTCTAAATCATCTGATATAGAATTTTTTCCACCTACAATATAAATGTCTGAAATATTATTTGAATTAACAAATTCTATTGCTGATTTTTCTATTATATCTGGGCTGCCTAGAATTATTGGTGTATTAAATCTATTTGCAACACTTGTAGAGGATAGGGCATCTGGAAAATCAAAACCATTGGCAAAGGTTACAGCTTTTCTATCTCCAGTTATCTTATAGATTTCTTTTGCAATATTAAGTGATGTGTCCACTCTATCGGAACCAGCAATTCTATGGGTTATTATACCAATATTTTGAACATCTTCTTCAATATTTTTAGATACTGTGTTTTCTGAACCGATTATATATGCTTTTCTTACTCCTAAAGTTTCTAATAAGGAAAGATCCTCTTTACTAATATTGTCCTTTTCTACTAATATTAATGGTGAATCTGCAGCAGTAGCAAGTGGTGATGCACTTAGGGCATCTGGGAAGGAATATCCATTGACTATTACAGCAGAGTCAGCTTGTAGAAATTTACTAGCTACTAGTCTTGAGGTTTCAAACCTGTCCTTGCCTCTAAGCCTAAAAGTATCACACCAACTTATAAATAAATTAGTGTCTCGTTTTACTGGTTGTGAAAAATCCATAGGGATACTATGACTTCTATTATCATAAAACCAACCACCAAATTTTTTGTTATAAACTCCTGATGATGGGCCAGAAGTAATTTCTATTTTTTTATAAATTGGTTCTTCTGGTGGACTAGCTAAATCTCCATATTCTAAAGTTTGAGAAGGAACATCAATACCTTTAATCCTAGTATTATAGGTAATAGTAACTGTACTTCCAGGAGATTTTTCATTATTTAATTCTAGTTTACCTATGGTTTTTAAGATATATTTACTAATATTGCCATATCTGTCTTTTACTCTAAATAAATAAACTCTTTCACTAGTTTCATCTGTAATTATGTCAAAATAATTAATTTTTTCTAGGGTTTTACCATCATTTTTAAAGGAATTCTTGTCTATTCTATCGTATAATCCAGTAGCAGTTCTATTTCCTATTAAATCATAATAGAAATCTAAATTTGCTTCCATTTCCTTTATTTTCAAGTAATTGAAATTAATTAAAGGGCCACCTGTATTACCATATATTTTAAAATATGCACAGTCAACAAAGTTTCCATCTTTATAAAATCTATTAATAAAGGCCTGACCTAATTCTGTTGTAAAAACCCTTCCTTTTCTTTCTTGGCTTCTATACCCACTTTTTATTAAAGACTCTTGCTGTGAGGAATTAAGCTTTAATCTACCCCTATAATTTGTTTGTTCTACTGTAGTACTTTCGGTGTATCTACCATAAACATCATCATCTATTTTTGTATATACAATATCTGTTAGACTACTAGCATTTGAAACGCTGCTACTAGCTATGAAAATTAAATTTAAAAATACAATAGAAAATGATAAAAAATATTTTTTTATTCTCACTTTCAACCTCCTTATAAACAACATATTTATTATATAATATAAATTATTAATATCAAAATAAAATTTAAAAAAGCAAGGATTAATATAAATATCCTTGCTCTAATAATTTACCTAAATAATAAGACATTTGAATTCTCCACCAAGGCCAGTCATGATCTACGTCATAGCCCCAATAGTCAATCCAGACAGGTATTTGTTTAAAGTCAAAAGCTTCTTCCATTTTTTTCGTATCTTTAATACTTTGTTCTTCCCAGCGACCTTGACCTGTTACCATAATTATATTGCTATTTCTATATTTATCAATAAACCAAGGGTCATTTTGATTCCAAATATAATCAACTGGAGAATTTTCATATACATTAAAATCATTATAATCAGAATTTATTATATATCTTATATCATAAACTCCACTTAAGGCTATTGTAGAATCAAATACATCAGGATGTCTTAAAAGGAAGTTTACAGCATGATAAGCACCCATACTACAACCAGTAGTCATATAAGGACCAGGATTATTGGTATAACTTTTTATAAATCCTACTAGTTCGTGAATTATATATCTGTCGTAAGCATTGTGCATTTCCGCCTTGTCATATGGACTTTTCCAATCACATAGAAAAGCTTCTTTATCTACTGAATCGGCAGTAAATACCTGTACATGACCATTATCGATAAACCATGCAATAGACTCTATCATCTTAAAGTCTTCATATTCGTAAAATCGTCCTCCTGATGAAGGAAATACTATTATTACCTTTCCTCCATGGCCATATCTTTTAAATGGCATATCTCTATTTAAATGATGAGAATAAAAACTATGATACTCTATATTCATTTTAACTCCTTTCAATTGATATTGCTTCTATTATTTCGGATAATTTTTCTTTTTCAGCTGTTCTAATAATAAAGCCATAATTACCCATAATTGTAGAAAATATTCCAGGTATAGATTGAATATCTACAATATAATCATAATATTTTTCTATAATATCATCAACGGAATTAACATAGTTTCTGTCTTTTCTACTTATATAAGAACAATAATATGGTCTTGTAACCTTTGCTTCAAAAGTGTTATGAGTAACTATATTAGCATATTCTTTGTAAACATCAATATCATTTGCATAATTAAACATATCTGTTGTACTTCCACCAGGTGGACGACAGTTTATTTCTAAAGCAATTAATTTTCCTGTATTTTTTTCTCTAAAGAATTCTAAATGGAAAAATCTTTCTACTACATTAAAAGCTTTTACACAAAGCTCGCCATATTCAATTAAGTCCTCAGGTAACTCCCTAGGAATATAATAATACATATCGGTATCGAATTCGGCAATTTCAAGAACTGCTTTATCATATAGTAAAGTGGAGTTAAATACTGTATTACCATTTTGATCTGTTAGTCCATCGTAGGTAACAATATCACCATCAATAAATTCTTCCATTATATAATCTACATCTTGTTTAATTGAATAAAATTCCTTTAAGTCATTTTCATTATGGATTTTATGGGTGTCATTTGCTCCAACTCCTGAATCTGGCTTAATACATACAGGGTATCCTAATTCCATTGCCAGCTTAACAGCGTCTTCATAGTCTGTGAAAACTCTACCTTTAGCAACTGGAATATTACATTCTTGAAAAACTTTTTTCATTTCAGATTTTCTTTTGATTTTGTCTATATCCTCATTATGAAAACCAAAAACATTAAAATCTGTTCTAAGTTTAGCATCTAGTTCCAACCAATGTTCATTGTGGGATTCTATTCTGTCAATTTTACCATATTTATGGGTAAAATATCCGCATGCACGTAAAACTTCGTTATAATTTTCTAAATCATTTACTCTATAATATTCAGTAAGATTAGCCTTTAAATTATCTGAAAGATTATTGTATTGTTCGTCTGCAATTCCCAATACATTTACTCCATTTTCACGTAGACGAATTATAAAATTTTCAAAATTAGTTGGGAAATGTGGGGAAATAAAAATAAAATTCATAATAAACCTCCTTAGTAAGTTAATGTTTTAAAGCGTAAATGAATATTATTACTATTATACTATATAAATAATTTTTTACCTAATCTTATTTGTAATATTTATTAAAATTAATCTATTAAAATTACAAGAATCTATATATTAACAGGTATCTTGCAATAAACGGTACCTTGTTTTATAATAATATTAAGGAGTTGGTAAAATGAATACTCAACTAAAGAAAGGTGTACTTGAATTATGTGTACTGGCAATTATAAATAGAAAAGATTCCTACGGATATGAAATAGTTGATTCTTTAGCAGAATTTATAAAAATGTCAGAAGGAACTATTTATCCTATGCTTAGAAGACTGGCAAAAGATGGTTATGTGGCAACTTATTATAAAGAATCTCAAACAGGACCTCAAAGGAAATATTATAAAATTACAGACACAGGTAAAGAATATTTAAGAAAATCTTACGAGGATTGGAATGAACTTGTAAGTGGAGTGAAGATGATTTTACAGGAGGAAAAACAATGAATGAAAAAGAGTTTATGGAACTTCTAGACTATTATTTTAGAAACGTAGATGCAGCTGTATATAGAGAAATTAAGCTAGATTATGAGGAGCATTTTAGGTCTGGAAAGGAAGAAGGAAAGAGTGAAGAGGAAATTTCTCGTTCTTTAGGAAGTCCAAGGGAAATATACGAAGGATTTAAAGAGGAAGGACTTTTTAATGAAAATAAAAAAGGAAATATTTTTGATAATTTCAATGGGGAATTTTTTGCCGATATAGCAGATAAGGTAGGAAACTTATTTTCAAAAAAGGAAAGTACAGTTTATGATTCTACAGATTTAATTATGGATAATGAAAAAATAGAAACTCCAATTCACAGGATAGAAGTGAAAGTTGCCAATACAGATGTTTTTATTGAAAACCATAATGAAGATTATATTGAAGTAAGCCATACAGCAATTGACGAAGAATATGACTTTACTGTATTGAAAGAAGGAACAACATTAAAGGTTGGAACATATAATGCTAGTAAATTTGATATTAACAAATATTTTTCTTTTGGTGTTAAAAGTCCTATTAAAGAAATATATATAAGATTACCAATAGGAAACGAGGCGAATATAAGTGTAAGTTCTGAAAGTGGAGATGGAAAAATATATGTAAAGAAAAACAATGTTAGTTTTTTCTCTGCTAGTGGTGACCTTGATTTAGAAAGTTCAGGAAGTACTTTTAAAGGAAATTCTGCTTCAGGAGACATTATGGTTAAGGGAGTTAAAAACAGTATTAATATAAATACCATGTCAGGGGATATTTTAATAGATGCAGATGGACCGGAAATAAATATAGATACAGTATCGGGAGATTTTAAATTCGATTTAAGAAATTCAAATAATTTTTCTGCTAATACAGTTTCTGGTGATATTAAGGGAAGAATAGAAAATATGAATTATGCTGTAGATATTTCAACAGTTTCTGGTGATATTTCAATTAGAGATGAAAAGGGAATAAAGAATAATATAGGTAAAAGTTATAGGAATATTATAGGAAAATCCAGTAGTAAAATGACTGTAAAAACCGTATCAGGAGATATAAAAATACAATAAAATTTAAATTAAGTTAATACCCTCTTATAAAAGGATATAAATATATTATAAGGGGGTATTTTTAATGGATTATAGTAAGTTGTATATTAATGGTGAATTTGTAAAATCTAGTTCAAATGAATTTATTGAAGTTGAGAATCCTTCAAATAAAAAAATTATTGGCAAAGTTCCAAGGGGAAATTCAGAAGATGTAAATAATGCTGTTAATGCAGCTTTTAATGCATTTAAAACTTGGAAAAATACAAATATAGAGGAAAGAATAGAAGTAGTAGAAAAATTTAAGGAGTACATAGAAAATAATTTAGAAGAAATTGCAAATACAATTATTGAAGAACAAGGTTCACCGGTTAAATTTGCAAGGAATAACCAAGTCCGTAATAATATAAACAGAATTAATGCATATATTAATATTGTAAGAGATTTTAAATTTGAAGAGGAATTAGGTGTAGGAAAAATTAGGTATGAACCTGTGGGAGTTGTAGCCTGTTTAACTCCTTGGAATTTTCCTATGGGACAAATTATACAAAAGATAATTCCAGCTATATTAGCTGGCTGCACACTTGTATTAAAACCTAGTCAAATTGCCCCTTTAACATCTTATTATATTATAGATGGTTTCCACAAAGCAGGACTTCCTAAAGGTGTTTTAAATTTAGTAACAGGAAAAGGAAGAGAAGTGGGAAATATTTTAGCAGAACATAAACTTGTTAGTAAGGTTTCCTTTACCGGTTCAACAGAAGGAGGAAAGGAAGTTGCTAAGACTGCTATAAATACAGTTAAGAAAATAACCCTTGAATTAGGTGGGAAATCACCAGCTATATTCTTAGATAATAGTAATATAGAAATAGGAGTTAAGAGAATTTTCACATCTTTATTTGGAAACTGTGGCCAAACCTGTGTAGCACTTTCTAGGGTAATTGTTATTAAAGATATTAAGGATGAAGTAATAGCTGAAATAAAGAAACAGTATTCAAAAATAGTAGTGGGAAATCCTAAAGATATTAAGACTAATGTAGGACCATTAGTAAGTGAAAAGCAGTTTAAGAAAGTAAAAAAATATATAGAATTAGGACTAGAAGAAGGGGCAAATATAATTTTAGGGGAAATTCCTACAGAAGCTAAAGGTGGATATTTTATAAAACCTGTTGTCTTTGATAATGTAAATAATAATATGACTATTGCTAGAGAGGAAATATTTGGTCCGGTTCTTTCAATAATAGAAGTTGAAAATATAGAAGAAGCCATAGAAACAGCTAACGACACTATTTATGGACTATCAGCTGCTGTATATGGTGAAGATGAAATAGCACAAAGAGTTGCAAGAGAAATTAATTCTGGAGAGGTTTATATTAATAAGGATTCCTCCGATGCCTATTTGCCTTTTGGTGGATACAAGCAGTCAGGACTGGGAAGAGAAGCTGGAATATTTGGCTTTAGAGAGTTTTTAGAAGTAAAATCATTAATTGGCTAGTTGTAATAATTATTTAGGGTTATAATATAGTAAATAAAAATTTTAGTTAGGATGGTTAATTTGAACAAAAAAACAAATATTGATAAAATTCTTTTTATTTACTTTATAGCCTTGACTATTATTATAATAATTTCTGGTAAGTTATTAGGACAGGGATATGAAAAAGCATTTACTACTATTTTTTTCTATATTTTATTACCAATGAGTGCATTTCTTACTAATTTAATATCTAGTTTATTTGGTAAGATGATGAAATATCTATTTCTAATAATATATCCTCTTGCCGGAGTATTATTACCAATGGTGGTTTTTAAAGGAGTAGGCTATGATTCCCTTTCCCTATATTATGGATTAATACCAGGTATAGCAGGGTTTATTATAGGAACATATTTAAAAATGAGAAGGAATATAAAAATAAATAGGGAAAACAAAAATAAATAAGGAAATCCACATGTATATATGAATTTATATAGATGTGGATTTTTTATTGACAATTGCAAAATATGTAGTAAGATTAAGATACTAAAGGTATGTAAGAGGTGTGTTATGTCATCTATAAGAGATCCGGAGAAGACTAAACAAAAAATACTAAGGGTTTCAAGAAAACTTTTTATGGAAAATGGTTATGATAATACTTCTATTCAAGATATTATTGATGGTTTAGGTGGAATGACTAAAGGTGCTATTTATCATCATTTTAAATCTAAACAGGATATTTTAGAAACTTTAATTAATTTTGAAGTAGATACTGAATATAAAAAGATGAAAAATTTTGAAAAGGGTAAAACCGGATTGGAAAAAATAAAGATAATAATGATTAATTCTTTAAATGCACACAATATTCAGTCTATAATTTATTCAGCTCAAATAGTGTTGAAAAGTCCACGAATGATAGGTGAGCAATACCTAGATATATTAAATATGACACCTGAAATAGAGGAATATATAGAAGAGGGAATAGAAGATGGGTCTATTACTACAAAATACCCTAAAGAAGTTGCAGAACTATTATTAATGTATTTTAATCTAAGAATTGGAATTCATTTAATGGAGTTTTCTAAAAAAGAATTAATAAGAAAACTTAATTTTATTAAAGATATTTTTGAAAGTTTAGGAGTACCATTTATTGATGATGAAGTTATAGAATATGCAGAAGGACTATATGATTTTTTAAAAAAGAAAGACAATAGCTAAGGCTATTTTTCTTTTTAGCAGCAACATACCAATAGTATTTAAATTTGATTATATGAACAGGAGTGATGATTTTTGCAGCCTAGAAGTAATTTTTTTTCAAAACTAACATACCGTTAGTATTTTAATCTTAATAAGTATAGAAAATTTATTAAGTGTAAATTTACTTAAAATAAATTAAAAAACAAGAAGGAGTTTTTATGAAATTAATAAACAAGAATTTTTTATTACTAGTAGGAAGTCAGTTGTTTTCGGTTTTTGGAACAACTATTTCACAATTTGCAATATCCCTTTATGTTCTTGACAAGACCGGCTCTATGGGAATATTTAGCCTAGTCCTGTCCTTGTCAATGATATCAAGAATTATATTTCTACCTTTTGGGGGAATTGTTGCCGATAGATTACCAAAGAAAAAATTAATGCTAACTATGGATTTTATTTATTTAATTATGGTATTGGCTATGGCTATTGGAGTTATAAAAGGAAATACTATATTAATTATGGGAATAATATCCATAGTAATTGGTGTAGTTTCATCTTTTGAAACACCTGTAGTTCAATCGGCGATTCCCTTAGTATGTACAAAGGAACAAATACCTAAAGCCAATGGAATAATAAATTCGGTAGCCATGTTGTCAAATATTTTAGCTCCTGTCCTAGCAGGGATTATTTATAATTTTAATAAGGCCTATAATATATTTATTGTCAGTGGTGTATTCTTTTTAATAGCTATAATTTGTGAAATCTTTTTAACTATTAAACAAGAAGAAAGTAAAAAAAATACTGGCTCCCCTGTAGATATAGTTGTTGAAGACACAAAGGAAACTGTCCTATATTTAAAGGATAATTTACTTATAGTAAAAATTTGCCTTGTAACATTTTTACTAAATATGGTTATATCATCATTTATAACTGTAGTTTTACCCTATACTGTAAGAGTAAACTGGCTAATAGGAGATGAATTATATGGAGTAATGAATACTCTATTTGCCATTGGAGGACTAGGTGGAAGTATAATAGTATCTACCTTGTTATCAAAAATAAATGGAAGTAATATTATAAAGATGTTACTAATAAATAGCTTTGTATTTTTATTATTGGTAATACCCTATTCAGGAATTTATAGCAATCTAACTTCTTTTTGGCTTATGACAATATTAATAACTTTTTTAGAAGGGATATTTACTATGGTTTCTGTTCAATTAATTTCTTTTGTACAATTAATTACAGACAAGGATATAATGGGACGTATTATGTCTTTTATACTTATGATTTCAATGTTGGCAATGCCACTAGGACAAATAGTATATGGTATGTTAGGAAAATTTATAATAGGAAAATGGGCTATTTTAATAATTATGATAATTTCTTTTATATCGATATTAATAGCCATCTATTCTAGAAATATTTTTAAAGAAGTAAAAGTTGTTACTGAAAAAAGTAAAATATAAGTTTATGTAAAAAGAGCATCTATTATGTTAAAAAACTTTATAGATGCTCTTACTGATTATTTAAGCTTCAACCTTAATATCTACTTCACTAGTCCATAAACCGTGAATATTGCAATAGCTTGTAGAAATTAATTTTCCACCTTTTGTTAATTTTAATTTTGTAGAAACTTTAGGTGAAGTTAATGCTTCTCCTTCTCCATGAGCTGAGAAGTTATAGTCACCAATTTCTATTGGTAGTTTTGCTCCTTCTGGTAAATAATATAATTTAATCCAAACAATATGATGTTCAAAAGCATTTGGATGTTCTATTTCTTTTCCTACTTGAACTAATACCTCAAATTCTTCTCCTGCCTTTACAGATGCTGGTGCATCTATAGCTGGAACGTGTTTTTCGCCTTTCCAATCTGCTGATTGATATAATTCGCCTATACTCATTAATTAAATCCCCCTTAAAAATTTTTTAACTTACAGTAATATATATACCTAAATTTTATATAAAATAACATTTAAAGTTATAATTTTCTAATATTTTGTTATAATTGTTATAAGATAAGGATGTGAAGCATGAATTTTAAAATCATAGCTACTACAACTTTTGGACTAGAGGCTGTAGTAAAGAGAGAATTACAAGATTTAGGATATGAAAATATTAAAGTAACAGATGGAAAAGTAGAAATAGAAGGTAATGAAGAGGATATTGCTAATTTAAATATAAATCTACGATGTGCTGAGAGAGTTTTAATAAAATTTGGAGAGTTTAAAGCCTTAACCTTTGATGAATTATTTGAAAAGACAAAGGCCCTTCCATGGGAAAATATCATTCCGGAAGATGGAGAATTTCCTGTTGATGGTAAAAGTCTAAAGTCAAAGCTATTTAGTATTTCCGACAGTCAGGCAATAGTAAAAAAAGCCATAGTAGAAAGGTTGAAATCCATATATAATATAAACTGGTTTGAAGAAAATGGACCTAAATATAAAGTAGAAGTTAGTTTATTAAAGGATATTGCAACTTTAACTATAGACACTTCAGGAGATGGTCTTCACAAAAGAGGTTATAGGGATAGGGCAGGAGATGCTCCCCTAAAGGAAACTTTAGCTGCAGCAATGATAAAACTATCCTACTGGAATCCAAGTAGAACTCTATATGACCCTTTTTGTGGTTCTGGAACTATATTAATAGAGGCTGCAATGATTGGTAAAAATATTGCTCCGGGAATAGATAGGGAGTTTATTTCTCAAGAGTGGCCTATTATAGGGAAGGATATTTACAAGAAATATAGGAAAATAGCCCTTGGGAAAATAGACCATAATGTTAAACTACATTTACTTGGTTCAGATACAGATAAAAGATCAATTTTAAGGGCAAGGGATAATGCTGAAAATATTGGTGTAAATGAAGATATACAATTTTTCATGAAGGATATGCGGGATGTAGATTTAATTGATAATTATGGTGTAGTAATTACAAATCCACCATATGGAGAAAGGATGGGAGAACAAAAAGAAATAGAAAGGCTATACAAGGACTTAGGAAAAAAATTCAAGGATTTCCCTACTTGGTCTGTTTATTTAATTACCAATAATGAAAAATTTGAAAAATTATATGGAAAAAAGGCAGACAGGAAAAGAAAACTATATAATGGAAGAATAAAGGTGGATTATTATCAGTTTTATGGACCTCGACCACCTAGACAAGAGGAAAAATAATGTTTAGGAAAAAAAATAATGTAAAAAACATTACTTCGGTTTTGAAAGCAAATAATAAAAGAATAGGTGACTATTTACCTGATTGGATAAGAATTATAGACCCTAATGGAATAATATTATATGAAAATGAAGTAATGATTGAGTCAAATGGAAACAATATGGGGGAAGATTGTTACAATATAGATAATATTGAAAAAGGAATCCCCTTAGGCACCAAGGCTTCAGAGTTTCAAAGTAAAGATTGTGTAAGTAAAAATATGGAATTTGATGGAGACATGTATTTAGTTAGAAGCTCTCCTATGTATAATGGCAATGGAGAACTTTTTGCTATTGTTGAAAGCTTTAGGAATATTACGATTGAAGTAATTTCCATTAGACGATATGAGGAAGTTGCAAAAAAAACTAGAAAAGAATTAAATGATGCAAAAAATGTTCAAATGGCTCTCCTTCCTGAAAAAGGAGAGCATAATGGCATATGCGTAGACTATAGGTACATTCCTTCTCAATTTCTGTCTGGAGATATGTTTGATATAATTTCTTTAGATGATGATACTATTTGCCTTTATATTGCAGATGTTGTAGGACATGGAGTATCGGCTTCCTTAATAACTATGTTCATAAGGCAGACGGTAAGGTCATTAGTTAAAAATCAAAACATAGTTAAACCTAATTTACTTTTAGGGGAATTAACTAAAAAATTTGCTGAATTAAATTTAGAAGACAACAAATACTTTACAATTTTTTATGGTGTTTATACTATAAGTAAAAATGAATTTATTTATGTAAATGCTGGCCATAATGCTATTCCTATAAAAATGAAGAAGGATAAGTCCATAGAATTAATTGAAGGGACAGGCTTACCAATTTCCTTTATTTTTGCTGAAGGAAAATATGTAGAAAGTAAAATAAGATTAAACAAAGGTGATAAGATATTATTTTATACCGATGGAATAACTGAAACAAAGGACTATTTTAATGAACTGTATGGAATAGATAGATTAATACAGGTTATGAAAAAAAATAGAGGAAGTATGTTAGATAATATTGTGAACTCCGTTTCTGCTTATAGATGGGGAGCACAAGAGGATGATATAGCAATTATGCTAATAGAAAGGATGGATGATGAAGATGACTGTAAAATTAGACTTAGCTAATTCTGGAATTGAAAAGAAAATTGAGAGTATTAAAGAAAAATCTTTCGGAGCATTAGACAAGTTACTTAGCAAAACCGGAGAAGGAAATGATTTTTTAGGTTGGATAGATTTGCCAGAAAATTATGATAGGGAAGAATATGACAGAATAAAAAAATCTGCAGAAAAAATTAAGAAGGATTCAGAGGTTTTAGTAGTAATAGGAATTGGTGGAAGTTACTTAGGAACTAAAGCAGTAGAAAATGCTATAAAACCTTATTTTGGTAAATTAGATGGAGTTGAATTAATTTATGCAGGTCATCATTTAAGCTCAACTTATATGGTAGAGTTGCTAGATTATTTAAAGGACAGGGATTATAGTGTTAATGTAATTTCAAAATCTGGAACTACTACTGAGCCGGCAGTAGCTTTTAGATTTTTAAAAGAGGCTATAGAGAAAAAATATGGTAAAGAGGAATCTGTTGAAAGAATTTATGTAACAACAGATAAGGAAAAAGGTGCTTTGAAGGGTTTAGCAAATGAAGTAGGCTATGAAACCTTTGTTGTTCCTGATGATGTTGGTGGAAGATTTTCAGTGCTTACTGCAGTAGGACTTTTACCATTAGCTGCAGCAGGAGTTAATATTGACGCTTTAATGGAAGGTGCAAGACTAGGTAGAGAAAAATATACTACAAAGAATTTTGAAGAAAATATTGCCTTACAATATGCTCTTGCAAGAGAAGTACTATATGATGAAAATAAAGCCATTGAAATTTTAGTATCATATGAAGAAAAAATGAGATACTTAGCAGAATGGTGGAAACAACTTTTTGGAGAGTCTGAAGGTAAAGATGGAAAGGGAGTTTTCCCAGCATCAACTATTTTCACTACAGATTTACATTCAATGGGTCAAATGATACAAGATGGAGTTAGAAATATTTTTGAAACAGTAATTTCTATAGAAAATCCTGAAAAGAATTTGAACATTAATGAAGAAGAGGCAAATTTAGATGGTTTAAACTATATAGCAGGAAAAAGTGTAGACTATGTAAATAAAAAAGCTATGGAAGGAACAGTAGTTGCTCACGTAAAAGGTGGAGTACCTAATATAAAAATTGAAATAGAAAAATTAGATGAGAAAAACCTAGGTGAATTATTGTATTTCTTTGAAATTACAGTAGCTGTTTCAGGTTATTTATTAGGGGTTAATCCATTTAACCAACCAGGTGTAGAAGAATATAAAACTCAAATGTTTAAATTACTTGGAAAACCAGGTTATTAATAAAAAATAAAATCCAACCTTTAATTAGGTTGGATTTTTGCGGCTCTTTGTCAAATAGTGTTGATGAAGAAAATAATAATATTTGCGGTTCAAGCTAAGAAGCTTGAGCCGCTATTTCATTTTCAAAACCTTTAAACTTAAACTTATGAAAACATAACATAATCCTT
>NZ_JBASWB010000027.1:0-2008 GCF_049276255.1 Miniphocaeibacter sp. | reverse complement strand
TGCTTCTGAACCTGATTCTCCAAACTTTGTTTTACCTTCATCTAGCTTATTTCCAACTTCGGTATTTATATTGTCTACTGCGGTAGTTGCTTTAGGTTGTCCTTTTTCCAGCTCTTCAGCGTACTTGCCCACCTGTTCTGAACCGACTTGCCCAAATCTTGGTGTGTTTTCCATTAAAGTAGTTAGCATAGGATTATTTATAGCTTCTTGTAATCTCGAAGGAGCTTCCCGTCCACCTTCAATCATTCTTTGTAGAAAAGCATCGATATTTTGATATCCCATATTCCCTAATGCTTCTCTCATCTCTAATCCTTCAATGCCAGCAGCCTTTAATATTTCATACATTGTATCAATTTCTGGTTTTTTCAACATCATGCCGGCATGTAATCCCTCAATATTGCCGCTACCAATCATTGAAAGCAATTCAACCGCGTCTAAAGCACTGACTCCTTGTTCTCTTAATTCGTTGAATATTCCAATTACTGCTTCTTTCCCACTTTGAGACCCTTGCCCAAATGCTTCAACATTTATCAAGCCGTATGTCATCATTTCTTCGACAACTAACAACTCATCTTTACAGGCTTGCATCATATTGGCAAATTGTTCTCTTATACTTGGAGTGCTATCTGATATTGCTTGTTCTGAACCTTTTAAGTTGTTTTGCATATACTGATAAAAAGCTTCCATAGCTTCAAGTTCAGTTTCTGATTCAGTCCTAAGTTCTTTATATTTAGCTATCAGTGCTTCTTTGTTATTGCCAGCACCTTCTATATAACCATCGGTGTTAGCAATTGCTATCTCAATCATTTTGTCAACTGCGTCTAATTCTTCTAACCCACTAGCCCGCAATTGCATATAGGCAGACCTTACTCCTTCTTCACTTTCAATTATTACTTGTATATATTCATCAGTTCCGGCTTTTCCAACTTTATGCATAATTGCTCTTGCGTCGGATTCTGAAACGCCCTGCTCTAGTAATTGTTGGTATGCTGAAGCTACATCAGTTGTGCCGTTTTGTAATCCCTCAACTATTCCTTGAATTACATTTGTTGAAGCTTCTGTTGTATCAGCTTGCGCTGCCCCTTCATTTGTTCCTTCTTCAATTACTTCTGTTATAGTTTCTGAAACATCTTTTTTGGCTTCGTCTTTATTCCCTTTAAAGGCGTTGAATATCCCTTTTACTAAGTTTTTACCAGCATCCCGAAGTTTACCAGGTAGAGAAATAATGCCCTTTACTAAACTTCCTACCAATTCTTTTCCAAGGTCGAATAGCTTAGGTATTCCTTCAACTATTCCTTTCGCCAGTTTCCCAATCATTTCGCCAGCGATAGTTCCTAATTTTGGCAAATCAATCTTCAAACCTTTTAAAATAGCTGCAATTAATAATCCACCTGCAGCAACTAAGCCAACAGGATTTGACAATACAGCAGTTAAGCCTGCTATTATTTTCCCGCCTATTGCAGCCACCTTACCTACTCCTGCACCTAAAGAGCCAACCAATGAAGAGATTAATTTTCCTCCGGTCGTTCCCATTAGTCCAGTACCAACAGAAGAAATCCCGCTAGAGAGCTTTCCGACTATAGAAGAACCCATACTTGCTAATTTTCCGGATCCTGTTTGAATTGCAGTTGATAAGCTGCTTATTAACCCAGTCCCTGCTGTTTTCATCGGTGCTAATTTAGAAATTATAGCTTGCCCTAGTTTAGAGGTTACAACTTGTCCGGCTGCATTAATCGGTGACATGTTAGAAGTAATCCCGGACACAACTTCATTTATTAACTTTTTACCTATGGATATTCCTTTAAATACCATAAAAGCTTTTGTAAAAGCCGCTAATATTTCAGGTACATATTTAGCCAGTTCATCTTTAGAATTAGCCAACCCTTCCGCTACAGCTTTTATTAACTTCAAACCAACTTCTATTAATTTGCCTGCATTTTCATTAAATGCTTGTGCTAGTTTTCCTACAGCTTCTACAGCCTTTGGAATGAGTTCTGGTATGGCTTGA
>NZ_JBASWB010000026.1:0-1953 GCF_049276255.1 Miniphocaeibacter sp. | reverse complement strand
CTGTGGATGATAAGCATCACTAAGTCGTAAATCCAGCCAATAGCGAAAAATCCGCCAGTGAGTAGATAAATGACGGCCCAAAGGACACGTCCGCGAACTAAGCGAATAACTGCTCCCCAAATAGGTCCAATGAAAAATTGGAGGAGTAAGTGAGCAATCCATGGTAATCCAAATTCTTTAACCATTTTGTACCTCCTATGGTTTATGATTTTATGATATATCAATTAATATAAAATTTCAATCTAACAAATGTAAATAATAGAAGAAAAGGTTAAATTGACAAGATAAAAAACTGAAAGAATCATTTTTTGCAAAAAATGGTTTTTTTAGTTTTAATAAAGTTAGGTGTGATTTCCGTATTGGAAGGAGGTTAAGCATGCGTAAGCATAAAGGAAATCGAAAACACTTTACTATTCGTCAACGTCATTACATTGAGTTTGCTATTGGTAAAGGAATATCAATAATGGAAATGGCTAACTTTCTTGGATTCTCTCGGCAATCAATATATCGGGAAATTCAAGATAATCGTTACCCAAAATTTAATCAAAAACGGGCATTAGAATATCCGCGAAATCTGTGTCTCCGATTAACTAAATATCCGTTTGTTTGTAATGTGTGCAAGTTTAAACAAGGCTGTCCGCATATTAAGTACTATTACAGAGGTGATGTCGCTAATGATAATGCCTCTGATCGTTTAGTCGTTGCTAGACGTGGCACTAGGCTTTCTAAAGGTGAATTACTTAATATCGAAGAAATAATTACTCCTGGCATTAGAAAAGGGCAAAGTATTCATCACGTCTACACTGCAAACAAGGATAAAATTAATGTTAGTCAACGGACAATTCGGAATCTTATTAACCGCAATGAATTAAGTGTTCGTAATATTGATTTACCATTAACTGTTGCTCAAAAACCGCCAAAGAAAGAATATGCGAAAGTAAACACGACACGACCACTAGGAACCTTATTTGGTCGAATGCATGTTGATTTTAAAGGTCTTATTGGGTTTGGTGACCATTACGCTCAAAGTGATTCGGTGATTGGTAAAAGAAGTGATAAAAAAACTATTCTCACCATTCATTTCCCAACATTAAGCTTTATGTTTGGACTTCTATGTGAATACAAAGGATGGTTACCTGTTAATAATCATTTCTACGCTTTAAGAGAAAAACTTGGACCAACACTTTATGAAAAAGCGTTCCCCGTTATTCTTGTTGATCGCGGTAATGAATTTGATCGGCTCTTTCTTCTCGAAGACGATAATGGTGAAGGTACTTCCAAAGTATTCTATGCGGATGCTTATAATTCCACGCAACGGGCTGAAATTGAATCAAATCATCGCCTTATTCGTCGTATCATCCCGAAAGGTCCAAAAGGTCGTTCTTTTGAATTTTTAACGCAAAATCACCTCGATTTAATGTTCTCTCACATCAATGGTCTTATTCGGGAAAAACAAGGTAATCGCACTGGTTACGAACTCGCTAAAGAGTATCTTGGTCAAGACTTCTTAAACGCAATAAATATCAAGTATATTGCACCTGATGAGGTAACGTTAAAACCTTATTTATTCGATAAATTACAAAAATAAAAAAGGGAATTAGACCGCAACTCTAATACCCTTTATACGGAAGTCGCACCTTGTTAGTAAAGCCCTTATAACTTGTCAATATAAGTTTTGCAAACTTTGAGGCGGTTCTTTTCGCCGTGCAAAGTTTTTAACTCTTTTTGCTTCTTCCACCCTCATTATAACAATATTTTTTACTTTACAATACCCTTTTTTGTCACTTTAATATCCGCTAAATTGAAAATATCTATTTTTAAAACTTTATTTTCTATTTTGTCACTTTATCTTTTTCATGTAACAATTTATTATTTTCATACTATAATTAAACAAAGAGGTGAAACATGAAATTTAAGAAGAAAGTAATTATTAAACTCGTTACTATTAATATA
>NZ_JBASWB010000025.1:0-45025 GCF_049276255.1 Miniphocaeibacter sp. | reverse complement strand
AAGGATTATGTTATGTTTTCATAAGTTTAAGTTTAAAGGTTTTGAAAATGAAATAGCGGCTCAAGCTTCTTAGCTTGAACCGCAAATATTATTATTTTCTTCATCAACACTATTTGACAAAGAGCCGTATTAGTTTCCACTAATTTTAATAGTCGGTTTGTGTTTTTAAATAAATATTTCTGGTTCTTTTCTTTTTGCATTATCTATTTTAAATTTTTCATAACCTATTTTGTATTGTTCCATATGGTAAGTCCTAGAACCAGTTGGGCAATTGTAAATACAGGCTGTGCAATTAATACATTTGTCTTTATCGGTTTCTCTTGGATTATTTTTTGAAATAGCTTCTACAGGACAAATTCTCACACATTTACCACAGTTTATACATAATTCATCTCCTGTTGGCATTAACGGCTTCTTATTTCCTTCCTTGTAAGGTCTATTTCCCTTAATTTCTAATTCATTTATTTCTAGACTTTCTAATTTATTCTTACATTTATTGGCAAAATCTTTTATTTTAATTTCATCTTCTTCGTCTGGTCTATTTTCCGCTACTTCTGGAAAAATTGAATGTCTTGTTATAAAAGCTGCTGCTCCTAAGATTTTAAAGCCTTGCTCTTTTAAAATATCTGACAGTTCCAGTAATGCATCGTCATAGTCCCTATTGCCATAAGCTACAAGAGCAATAGCCGGTGTGTTATTTCCTTTAAATTTTTTTAATTTATTTACGCATATTTTTGGAATTCTACCGGCATAAACTGGTAGTGTTACAATTAACAAGTCTTCTTCCCCAAGGTTTTGATTCTTAATTTCATCTTTTAAGAAAAAATCAAATGTTTTTTTATTACCATTAAAATTATCTACAAATAGTTCCGATAATTTCTTTGTCCTACCACTTGGACTAAAATATATTTCTCTTATATTTTTATTCATAATTTCCCCCTGTAATTAATTTAAATAAAAAAGCCCTTTATGATAATATTTATATCATAAAAAGCTATTTTATCATAATGAATAATCTAAATTTCTACTTGAAATCCAACCATCATAGGAATTACCTGTAACTGAGCTAGTTATAATTGCTCTACACCAAGTTCTTCCAATGTCTTCAACAGTATCATAAATATATACAGAAGAGCCTTTCGATACATAAGTTATAATAGAGGCATTTATACTAGGACCTGAACGAATATTTGCTTTGTTACTTGTAACATAGTATAGGTTTCTATAGTCTGGGTTTGCCGCTAAATTTTGTTTACTTATTCTTGTTACTTCTTTCATTAATTCTTCCAATTCAGCCTTTGCTAAAGCTAATTCTTCTTTTTCCTTTTGTTCCTCTTGTACCTTTTCTTCCTCTTCTTTATTTTTTGTAATTTTTTCTTTATAGGTTAATACTGTTTCTTCATCTAATATGTCTTTATATTCTGCTAATTTACTTTCAGCATTTTCAAAGTCCAAATCTTCTATAGTAGACTCTATTTCAGAAATATATATTTCCTTTATGCTTTTAATTCTATCCTTTGCAGCCTTGTAATTGTCCTTATCCTCTTCTAATACTTCAGAATAGGAAAGTATTGCCTTACTATAATTACTGTTTTTATATTGTTTTTCTCCCTCTTGAAAACTTTCATCAGATTTTTTTAATTTTTTTGCTAAATCTAGTTTTTCAATGTACTCAACATCATCTCTTTTAAGAATAAGTTTATTATAGGTAGCAATAGCATTCTCATAATCACCTATTTCTATATATTTTTCAGCAGTTTTTTCCATTTTGCTAATTTTGAAATGCTTCTGTCCAAAAACAAAGGCAATAATACCAACAATAATTACCGCTATTAAAACGATGCCTATTATTATTTTTTTATTATTATTCTTCTCCATACTTCCTCCCATATAGAATAATTATATTAAATAAGTTTCATTCTTTCAAATTTATAATATAACTTTTCTTAATGATAGATTGTAAAATTAAATGCAACACCTAAAATAAAAAAACTCATAACAAATTCCGATATTTGTGTAAAATGTTAATAACCACAAAAACACACAGGTCGGAGAATGTTATGAGTCATAAACATCTTACCATGGATGATAGAAATAAAATAGAAGTTCTTAAAAAAGAAAACTATTCTGACAGGAGAATTGCTACACTATTAGACTTTATCAATTCGACAATAAGCAGAGAAGTAAAGAGATGTAAGGGTGAAAATTCAGCAAAAATAGCTCAAAATGATTATGAAGAAAAATCTAAAATAAAATATCCTGTTTTTTTATAAACGTTTTTGAAAAAATAAAAGTTTTGCCTCATATAAATAAAAAAATAGGTGAATTTTATAAATAGTATTCACCTATTTTCTGGGTAATCTTTTTCACGAAAAATTTAATAGAAAAAAATTAATATTACATTTTTTAAATATTTTATTTTTTCCTTCTTCTTAAATAAAAACTAAACAACAATACAAATATAGATAAGGCTGCAAAAAATATCATAGATTGAATAAAGGGTACAAAGTTATAACTTTCTCCTAACCAAACTTTATGAAAATCCTGGGCTACATAGTAATAGGGAATTGAATAGGCTATATTTTGCAAAAACCTAGGAAAAATATTTACTTGCAGTCCCATAAGTCCAGCTAGAGTTTGAGTTAAGAAAAAAACCGTCATACTAACTGCAAAAGTAGATCCGAATTTTTGAAATATATTGGCAATTCCATGACTAAGTAAAAAAATAATAATTGCTAATAAATATAGTGAAACATAATAGACTATTGCTCCAGTAACTGTTGGTGTTTTAATTTCTATTAAAGTGAACATGGCTAAGGAATAAATAAAAAATCCCAATGTTAAAATAATAAACTGAGATATTAATTTCCCTAAAATAACAGTTTTTTCAGAAAATCCAAATAATTTTAACCTTAATATTGCTTTTTCAGATAATTCCACACTAAAGTTTGCCCCGTAACCAATAAGAATTATTGCGTTACAAATAATTAATGGCATGCCTGTATATAGTACAGTGCCAAAGGTTGAATGTATTTCTTTTGGCATATCCTTAATTCCACCTATATATATTAAATATCCCATAAAAATTGGAAATATTATACCAAAGAACAATTGCATAAAATTACTAAGGGAGTTTCTCAATTCATATTTTATTAAATTTATAGACAATCCTTTTTCCATTACTGTAAACTCCTTTTCTTAAAACTCTCTTTTGCATTAATAGATAAAAGCTCAATGTCCTTACTACTTCTTTTAAAATCGATGTTTTGGTTAATTAATAAATCTACCACTTTCTTTTCTTCTTCTTTGTTCTTTGTACTAACGGCTATGGAATGTTCCGGTGAGAGAATTTTTCTAAACTTATTGGTAACTTCTTTATTTTTTTCATTGTTTGCCAATATTATTAAATTATTACCACAGTACTTTTTAAATAATTTTTCAGTATAATCAAAGGCTACAACCTTACCTTGGTCAAGTATTAAAAGCTTATCTACTAGATTTTCCAGTTCGTCATAATAATGGGAAACCATACAAATTGTAGTGTCCTTATGTCTATACCATTGTTCTATTTTCTCTACTAATCTTTCCCTTGTAACAAAGTCAAGTCCTGTTGTAACCTCATCAAAAAACACCAAAGGCACATCTTGGTACATAACCAAAATCAAGGTAAGCCTTTGTTTTTGTCCTCCTGAAAGATTTTGAAATCTCTTATTTAAACTGTCTTGAAATTCAAAAAAATCAATTAATTCCAATAATTTCTTGTCACTTTTTATTTTTGTATTACATATCATCTCTATAATATATTTTATTTTCATGGTATTTACATAGTTATTAAATTGAAGATGAACTGCCATTTGATTATGGGAAATATCTGTATCAATAATTCCTTTAAAGGGTGCTAGTCCTAAAATAGCATTTACCAAAGTTGTTTTACCAGCACCATTTGAGCCAATAATTCCAATTCTTTCCCTACTCTTAATTACTATTTCTTCATCTATAGAAAGTACTGTCTTATTTTTATAAGTTACAGACATATTTTTTATTTTTATCATATTATTTCCTCCTACTAATATAATAAATTAACCATATGTATTTCATATGAATTTATAATGAGGATTTAATATACTTACCGGAAAAATTAATTTCTGCAAGTACCCCATTATCTATATTTCTTACAAGTAAATTAAATCCTAGTAATTCAGAATAATACAAGGCTAAGTAAAGCCCTAAACCATGTCCTTTCCCCTGATTATTTGAACTTACAAAAGGTTCAAATATGCTGGCTTCCAATTCCTTTGGAATAAAGGTATTTGTATTTGTCACCTTTAGGCTATTGTTTTCTATTTCAAATATAATGTCGGCCTTATTTGGTGAAAATTTAATAGCATTTCCAATTAAATTATCTAGAATCTTATACAGTATTTCATAGTCTGTAAATATAATCTTATCTGTAGTTAAAGGTCTTATATTTAAATTCCTCTGCTCTATAATAACGGAATATTTATCTAAAATAGTACTTATAAGTAGAGTCAAAGAAATATTATTAAACTCTAAATTCTCATTAATATGATTTAAGTCCAATATTTCTAAAATAATATTATTCATTTCCAATAATTGTTTTTTCACCTCAAGTAAATACCTATCCCTATCCTTATATTTTCCAATATTGTCTATCATTCCATTAGTTAATAGTAAGGCAGAAGCAACCGGTGTTTTTAGCTGATGGGAGGAAGCTCTCATAAATATTTCCTTCCTTTTATTTTCATCCCTTAGCTTTTCATAATTTTCCCTTAACTGTTGGTGAAGTTCATTAAGTCTTTCTGATAGTTGTTCAATTTCATCATTGGTTTTTATTTCCAAGGGTTTAATATTCCAACTTTCGCTCTCCTTTATATGTTCTGATATTTTTAATATAGGGTTTACTATTTTTCTTGAAAAATATCTTGAAGTAAAAAAGGCTACAAGCAATATAATAAGAACAATCATGGGAATACTTGTATATATTGCTGATTGAATATCGGTAATTAAAGGAGTTAATAAGGAGAAAAACGACAGATACATTCCGTCATCTCCCTTAGTAATAATCATATAATTTGTATAGGCATTTTTATCTATATCGGATTTGTTAATTAATAGAAAGGTATTTTCTCCTAGGCTTTTAACTTCATTATAGCTTTCAATATTATTAAAATAATTCCTTGCAAATTCTGAAGTTTTTAAATTTACATGTGCATAACTGTCTAAATTTTCATTTATTTCATCTACTACTTTTTTAGGAATTTTAAATTCTTTAGTATTTTTGTTAATTTCTTCAAATTTAAAGTCCTTTGAATATAATTTATTTCTAAAATCATCAATTTCTTTTTTTAATTTCTCATCTTTAATACTAATGTCACCTTCAAAGAAAAAATTATTAAATTCAAATTTATAGCTATTTTCCTTTAAAAATAAACTTAGGGAATTAATAGGATTATTTCCTAGTTCATCTATATATTTTTTATTTTCAAGATAATCAAAATGAACTTTTAAAATATCCCTTTCATTTTTCCTACTGTTCTCCTCTACATAAAGAGAAGGCAACATTAAAAGCATATAGCCTAAAAATAGAGTTATTATTATAATTGAAAGAACAAGACTGTATACAAAGGTCTTTCTATTGAGTTTCATCTTCTTCCTCCTTAAAGGAATATCCTATACCAATAACTGTCCTTATGTAGTTCCTTGGTAATTTCTTTCTTAAGTTCTTTATATGGGTATCAATTACCCTATCGTTACCTATGTAGTCCTCATTGAAAATCTTATAAATCAACTGTTCCCTAGAAAACACCCTTTCAGGATATTCATATAAACAATCTAAAATTAAAAACTCTGTTAAGGTAAGTTCTAGGGATTTTTCGTTGTAGTAGGCTTGGTATTTATCCTTATTAATATATAACCCATTTTTATAATCCTCTTTTGCTTTATTGTAATTTAATCTTCTTAAAAGAGTCTCTATTCTTTTAAGTAATAAAATAGGCGAAATAGGCTTAACTATATAATCATCGGCATAGTTATTAAAGGCTTCTAATTGAGTTTTTTCATCACCAAGTGCCGTTAACATAATAATTCCTATTTCAATATTTTTTTCTTTTATATAATTTAAAACCTCAAGACCTGAAATTTTAGGAACCATAATATCTAAAATAGCAATATCAAACATATCTGTATTTAATTTTTCCATGGCCTCTTCTCCACTTTCCACTGCTACGACTTCCATTCCTGCCATATTCATATATTCAGATAAAACTTCTCTAATATTTAGTTCATCTTCCATAAACAAAATCTTTGCTTTCATATACTCACCCCACTATGTAAATTATACAATTAAAGTATGTATTTAATATGAATAATTATTTTAAAAGCCTATTAAAAAATAAAATATTACAATAAACTATAAAATTAAGGGTAATATAATAAATATAGGTTACTAAAATAAATTAGGAGTTTACTATGTGGACAAGGAATGAATTAAAGTTTGATGCAAAAGTTTTTCTAAGGAAAAACATAAAAAATGCTATACTAGCATGTTTAATATTTCTTCTATTGGCAAATATTTTTTCATGGTATGAAACCTCTGTTAATGTAATAACAAAAAACAGTATTTTACAATTTGATGAAGATATTATAGTTGAAGATTTTTACAATAATGATTTTTTATACAATACAGAAAATGAAAGATTATTCTATGAAACCTTAAAGGAAAATGATGAAGTACTTACTATAAACCTATGGAGTAGTTTATATTTTTTTAATTTAGACGGTAATTTTTTTAACAATAATTTATATATAGATTTTACCAATGGTAACTTTAACTTTAAAATGCCCTCTGTAATAATTTCAGGAATAGTTTCATTGTTTTTCATTTTAAATATATTTTTTATTCAACCTCTTAATATAGGAGTTAATAAATATTTTTTAAGAGCATATAATAATGAAAACAAACTTTCCACTATGTTTTTACCTTTTAAAGATGGTACCTGGTTAAAACTTTCCGGGAAAATTTTTTTAATGAATCTTTATTTAATGTTGTGGAGCTTTTTATTCATAATTCCGGGAATTATAAAATATTTTCAATACTTTTATGTAGAATATATTCTTGCAGATAACCCTACTATGTCCCTTTCGGAAGCTATAAAACTAAGTAAAGAAATGACAGATGGGGAAAAGTTTGAAATTTTCATTTTACAACTTTCCTTTATTGGCTGGGAAATATTGTCCTTATTAGCCTTTTCCTTGGGGCATTTGCTATTAATTCCTTACACTAAGGCAACTTACGTTAGATTATACCTGTTTAAAAAAGAACAATTTCAAACGAAAGTTACAAATGACTATTTTGAAGAAATAAAGAATTAGATTAAAAAAGCTGTACTAAAAACAATTGTTTTTAATACAGCTTTTCTTATTAAGTTTATGCAGTAACTAAATTGTCTAGAAACCCATCTAAACCCATTTTGTTTAAATCCATATTTCCTTGTGTGTATAGGTTATAATAGTAACCTTTTTTCTTCATTAATTCCTTATGATTACCTTGCTCAACAATTCCATCTTCAGTAAGTACAATAATCTTATCTGCATTTTGTATTGTAGTTAGTCTGTGGGCAATTGTTAAAGTAGTTCTTCCCTTAGCAAGTTTTTCTAAAGATTTTTGAATAATCTTTTCACTTCTATTATCTAAGGCTGATGTTGCTTCGTCTAAAATTAATATTGGTGGATTTTTCAAAAATACCCTTGCTATTGAAATTCTTTGTTTTTGTCCTCCTGAAAGTTTTACTCCCCTTTCACCAACATAGGTGTCAAAACCTTTAGGAAGTCCCATTATAAAATCATAAGCTCCTGCAAGTTTTGCCGCTTCTATTATATCTTCTTTACTTGCTCCCGGCTTACCATATTCAATATTGTCAAAAACAGTACCTGAGAAAAGATAAACATCTTGTTGTACCATTCCTATATTAGAACGTAAACTTTTAAGAGTTAAGCCTCTTATGTCCTTTCCATCTATAGTAATTCTACCTTCATTAACATCATAAAATCTTGGAATTAAATTACATAAGGTGGTTTTTCCCCCACCGGATGGTCCCACTAAAGCAACATTTGAGCCACTCTTTATATCTAAGGTTAGATCATTTAATATAATGTCGTCATTGTCATGGTATTTAAAAGTTACATGGTCTACTAAAATATCACCTTTTACATCTTTTAATTCTACTGCATCAGGTTCATCAAATATTTCAATATCTTGGTCCATTAACTCTATAAATCTTTCAATACCTGTCATTCCTCTTTGGAATTGTTCTGCAAATTCAACAATCCTTCTTACTGTTGCCAGTAGAGTATTAACAAATAATACATAGGCTACTAGGTCCCCTGGAAGTAAGCTTCCTCTCATCATAAAAATCCCACCAAATACTATAACAGCTAAATACATTAAGCCATCAAATATTTTTGTTATCATTTGATAACCTGCCATGTGAGTATAGGTTTCTTTTTTAATATCTAAAAATTCTTGATTTCCTTCTTCAAATTTTTTAATTTCCTGTGCTTCATTAGCAAAGGACTTTACAACTTTTACCCCTAAAAGGCTGTCTTCTATTTGTGAATTAATTTCACCAATATGATTTCTTTGAGCCTTAAAGCTCTTTCTCATTCTTTTTCTATATTTTCCTGAAGCAATAATCATCATTGGAATTATTGCAAATATAATTAAAGTTAAAGGAACATTAATATTAATTAAAAGAACAAAGGAAACAATAATTTTTATTGCACCTATAAAATATTCCTCAGGACAATGATGGGCAAATTCCGTTACATCAAAAAGGTCATTGGTTATTCTTGTCATAATTTGACCTACTTTTGTATCATTAAAATAACTGTCAGATAATTTATGAAGATGGTTAAATACATCTTTTCTCATATCTGTTTCAATTTTAGCCCCCATTATATGTCCGGTTTTTTGCATATAATAACCTGAAAGTACATCAATAACCTTTAAAACAAAAAATAAAGCACCTAATTTCCCTATAGTACTTAAAGTAATTAAACTTACGTCCTCCATTCCAGTATTGGTTAAATATCGTAAAATTAAAGGAAGTACCATTTCATTAACAGTAGTTAAACTTGCACAAAATAAATCAAAAAATAAAATTGACTTATAATTACTAAAATATGGAACAAACCTTTTAATTAACGTCATATTAGAATGAGTCTTAACATTACTACTATCATATGCCATTATCTCTTACCTCCTTTTTCGCATTATTACAGTCTATCACATATTTGTAATGATATCAAATAACAAGAATTAAGTTAACGTCTAGTTTATTTTAGACGTTTTCCTTATTTCCTTAGGCTTAAAATTATTGTCAACTGAAACCATTACAAATGTTCCTGATGTAATTAAAATATTATCTCTTTCTTTTATTCTATTTTCCACATAAACTTCCATAGATGTTCTTCCTACCTTTATAATTTCACCTTGAGATATTATAGTTTCACCTAAATAAGAAGAATTATGATACACTACTTCTTTTGCTGCTTTCGTTACGGTTTTTCCATTAACAAATTCCCTACTAATATAACCTGCCGTAGAGTCCATAATTTTAAAAGCCTCTCCACCATGTAGTAAGTCATAATAATTTAACATATTTTCACTTATTTTCTTTTCAAATTTATTATTACTTATTCTATTCATACTTCACCTATTTTTTTAAACTAATTCATATTTTATTATAATATAAAAACTTAAATATTTTATAGGACCTAGGCAACTTTTCAAAAATTTTTCTTAAAATAAAAAAAGGAGATAAACCATCTCCCTTAAGGTAAATCTATTTCATGAAAATCTGCCAATTTTTTAATAGCTTCTTCAAAGGTTTTAACATCTTGTTTTCCAGAAGCTCCGTACCTTTTATCAAAAAGGAAAAAAGGTATAGACTGGACTTGATATTGGAAGGCATCGTATTTATCCTGGGCTACATCATCACTAAAATCCTTTGAATCAATAATTTTTTTTGCTTCTTCCCTATTTAATCCCACTTCTTCAATAATCTTTAAAAGTTCTTCTTCCTTATTTAAGTTTAGACCTTTAGTAAAATAAGCTTCAAAAACCTTATTAATAAATTCTTCTTCCTTACCCTTAGTTTTAGCATATTTTGCTAATCTATGGGCTGTATTTGTATTTCCCGTAAGCATAATATCGTAGTTTAAATCAAGTCCTAAATCTTTTCCTTGGTCAATTACCTCTCTTGTTTCTGCCATAATAAGTCCCAATGGTTTGTTAGGCTCTTGTTCCTGCATATAGTCATATTTTAATACAGAGCTATTTTTTGAAGCATTTTCATCTAATTCATAGGCCCTGTAATTAATTTCTACAATATCCTTAGCATTTAAATTATTTATTGCATCATATAAATTTTTCTTTCCCATGTAACAAAAAGGACATGTAAAGTCAGAAAAAATATCTACTGTAATTTTTTTATTTTCCATAATATCACCTTTCTTCGCTGTATCTATATACCCTTTTAATTTATAAATAAGCATTTCATATTTTCCACCATTTTTAATATTTTTTAATATTTAATCGTAAAAAAAGTCCTGTGTCCTTGAATTAATAAAATATTAGAGTTAACATTTTATTGTAGTTATTACACAACTATCTCCTCCTGACTTTTAAATGCCAGTGAGATATTTAAAGAAAAAGGAGAATAAAATGAAATACGATTTAATTATTATTGGAGCAGGACCTGCAGGTGTTAGTTCTGCCTTATACGCTACTAGTAGAGGTTTAAAAACCCTAGTTTTAGAAAAAGATGAAAATCCAGGTGGAACCTTAAAAAAGGTTTCAAATATTACACATTTTACAGGCTTTAATACTGGAGAAGCCGGAACTGTATTTTCAAAAACATTAAATTCACAACTAGAACAATGTGGTGCTAAAGTTTTACAAGGAAAAGTTACAGCTGCTTCTTTAAAAGGAGAAGAAAAAGAAATAATCTGTAATGGAGAAAAATTTACTTCAAAAACAGTAATTATTGCTGCCGGAACTAGTCAAAATATTCCTGATTTTGAAATACTAGAAGAATTAAAAAACAAGCATTTACTTAACGATGCTAGAAAATATTATAAGAATTATGAAAATGTTATTGTAATTGGTGGCTCTGATGGAGCTGCAAAAGAAGCTTTGTTCTTCTCCCAAAATAATAAACACGTTGACTTAATTATTAGGGAGGAAAAACTTGCTGCTGTTCCAGAATTTTCCCAACCTATTTTAAATGCAAAAAATATTAGCATTCACTATAATTCAGTTATTTCTAAAGTAAACGGAAATGAAAATATTGAAGAAGTTCTACTTGAAAATACCACTACTAAGGAAAAAGAAACCTTAAAATTTAATAATTGTGGAATTTTCTACTATATTGGCTCAAGTCCAAATACTGAAATTTTCAAAGAAGTAGAATTAAATAAGGGCTATATTCTTGTAGATGAAAAAATGAAAACCAATATTGAAGGCGTTTACGCCGTTGGTGATATTAGGGTAAAGGAAGTACGCCAAATTTCTACAGCAGTTTCTGATGGTGCTATAGCTGCCATAGATGCAGCAAAATATATTAATGCAAAAAAATAAAACCTCCTTTGAGGTTTTATTTTAATTTTATGGTAAATGGCTCTCCTATATTTTCGATTTTTCCATCTTCTCCTTTATCAATTTTATAAAATTGTAATTTAAGCTCATCAACTTTTTTATAAAAATCCTCATCTTTTAATTGAGTTTCAGTATTTGTAAAGTGATATTCTTTTCTAAAATAGCCGTTTTCAAATGCAGTATATGCATAATTTTCTACACCGTAATCATCGATTAGTTTAAAAGAATAGTAATACTTCTCTTTATCTTCTTTGTTTTTGTATTTTAATTTACCACTTATATTTATATTAATTGGATTTACTATAATATTTTTTACCTTAAATATAAATTCATCAGTTTCTAAAGACTCATTTACTTTATATTCTTTTTGTTTAGAATAAAGTTTATTTGTATCTACTACTGTATTAAATTTTACTGTTTCATCTATGGAACTTTCAATATTATCTTTAACAAGTCCATCTAAACCAATATATTCTATTTCTAAATCTATTTTACCCTTTGGAAGCTTTTTTTCTAGTTCGATTTCGTAATATACAACATAATAATTTTCCATTTTATTATTTGTTTGTGATACTGTAGAAAAATTCTCTATATAGTCAAATTTTTTTCCATTTATCTTTAATTTTATATCTTTAAATGCAGGTATTTCGTCTTCTTTTTCATTATATCCCTCAGGTAGTTGAATCAATGTATTGAGACTTATTTTCTTATCGTATAATAAAACATCTATTAACCTAACTTCTGCTATTCCAAACTCTACTGTATCATCTACTTTGTTGGCATATTTTGCTACTTTTGGAGCACTATATATTTCAGATTCCATTATAAATACATTTTCCAAATATAGTTTAGCCTTAGCATAAACCTCTTTCCCTATATTTGTCTGACCAAAAACCACAAGGCCAAATACTGCTGCAATCGCTACAGTGGTAACTTTTTTCCATATATTTTTCTTTTTACCTTTTATGCTATTAAGAATCTTCTTCTTTTCTATATCGTTTATTTTAAAATTTTCTTTGTCTTTTGAAGATATTTCATAGTCTTCTAAATTTACTATCATCTTATTAAATTTTTTATAATCACTCATTCTTCCTACCTCCTTGCTCTAAATATTCTCTAATCTTTTTCTTCCCTCTCAAAACCCTATTATAAACTGCACCTTTTGATAAGTTCATTTTTTGAGAAATAATATCATATGAAATTTCGTCATAGAATCTATTTCTAAAAATTTCCTTATCTTCCTCATTTAAAGGAGAAATCAAATCTTCAAATTCTTCTATTAATTCTATTTCCATTTTTTCTGGCTCTACTGAAATATTCAGTTCCTCTATATTTTCAGTTTTGGACTTTTCCAAATATTTTCTTAAGTAGTCTATTGACTTATATTTTGCAATAACACAAATCCAATTTGTAAAACTAGAAATTTCTGAATCAAAATCTTCAATATTTTCCCATATTGCTAAAAACACTTCGTTTAAACAATCCTCTTTATAGTTTTCTAAATAAAAAAGATGTTTGTTTATGATTTTCTTAATTAAATAACCATAGTTGTCCATAACAAATATAAGAGCTTGTTCATCTTTATTTATTAGTTTTTTAATAAAATTCTTTTCATTTATTTTCATTTCAACCTCCTAACTTTCTGTTATAAGATACTACGTAACGGCAATCATGTTTCTAACCGAAACAAAAAATAATAAGTTCTTTCTACATTTTATATTATATTGAAAATAAAATTTACGTATAATTACTTTAAAATGTTCAAATTCTGCTTTTAGATTTTCATTAAATACTTTTACTTTAAATTGGAAGTCGTATTTTACAACAAAAAACCGACCTTTTATTATTAGATTTTTAGTCTAACCTTCCAAGGCCGGCATAACTCCATCACACAATATATTCTATTTTAATTTTATGGTAAATGGCTCACCTATATTTTCATCTCTTACTATTATATCTGAATCTAGTTTCTCTCTCTCCTTAATTTCTTTTTCTAATTCCTTTCTAAGTCTTTCGTTCCGCTCATCAATAGGCAAATTATTTAAACCTAATGCCTCCGCTTCCTCATCACCATATTTATTTAATACCATATTTACAGTCTTCTTTATCTCTTCTTCAGAAAGATTACTAATAAGTTCACTTTCTACTATATTAAAGTTCAAGGTAATTTCTTTAGCATTCTTTAATTCCTCCATGGATACGATACCATTCCTACCCTCATATTGATACATATCAATTTCAAAAACAATTTTATTTGTCGTTTGATAATTTTCATCTACAGTATAGTATCCATTAAAAGAAACTTTTTTACCATTATCTAACTTTCCATCTAATGATATCTCCCTAGAATTTAATCTATAAGACTCATTGTCTATATTTTTAATATCTTCATCTGATTCTGCATATATTTTTGTTTTATAAGGATTATACTCATATCCTGTTATTCTATAATTAACATTATTTTCTTCATCTTTTAACTTTATATCTAAATCTATTTTATTTGACTCTTCTTTAAGATTTTCCAAATCCACTTCATCTAAGACTAACTCAAACTTTTCTCCATGTGCTTCCGGTACTCCATTTACTTTTAAAACCAATCCATCTCCACTTAAAGTAATTTTTTTACTATCTTCTAAAAGCTTAGCTTCTTCATTTTTTAAAATATATTCAAAAACTTCATATTTCACCTTAGGATTTTCTTCTATTGGACCGCCGCCACCACCTCTTTTAGTAATGTCAATATCCTTGTCTCCAATTTTCATTCCAGTCATCCATAAACCTTGAATATAATGGTTTTCGTTTTGCTCTTTATCATATTCAATTAAAAAGGTTATATTTAATTCATTACCATATAACATAACTGAGTTGACTTTTATTTTATAATCTTCTCCATAAATGGTTTTATCTATATGTTGGGCATATTTATCTAAATCGACCTTACTATCAAATGCTTCCTCCTGTTTAAAATTAAAGGTTTCAAGTACAAATTCTTTTGTTTTAGCATAAACCTCTTTTCCCATATTGGTCTGTCCAAAAACCACAAGGCCAAATACAGCTGCAACAGCTACTGTGGTAACTTTTTTCCATATATTTTTCTTTTTACCTTTTATGCTATTAAGAATCTTCTTCTTTTCTATATCGTTTATTTTAAAATTTTCTTTATCTTCAGGAGTTATGTTAAATTCGTTTAAATCAATATCTATATCGTTAAATTTATCGTATTTATTCATTTTTATATCCTCCATTTTCCACATATTCCTTAATTTTACCCTTTCCTCTTGAAACTCTTTTATATACAGCTTGTTTGGACATATTAAACTCCCTAGCTGTGTCTTCATAGGAAATATCGTCATAGAATATTTTTCTAAAAATAGCCTTGTCCTTTTCTTTTAATGGAGATATTAATTCTTCAAACTCCTCTTTTATTTCCAACTCCAATTTTTTTGGTTCTTCTGAAATATTTAACTCATCTATATCTTCGGTTTTAGACTTTTCCAAATATTTTCTTAAGTAGTCTATTGACTTATATTTTGCTATAACACAAATCCAATTTTGAAAAGTTGAACGATTTTCATCAAAGGATTCAATATTATTCCAAATTGATAAAAATACTTCATTTAAACAATCTTCCTTATAATCTTCTAAATTGAAGAGATATTTGTTAATAATTTTCTTTAAAAGCCAGCCATAGTTATCGATAACATATATAAGAGCTTTTTCATCTTTTTTTCTAAGCTTTTTTATAAAATTTTTCTCATTTACTTTCAATTTTTTCCTCCCTTATTTTATTACCGGTTAATATATACTACGTAAGGCTATATGATTTTTTGACATAAAATTTATTTTTTCATAATTTTACTATAAAGCAAAAAATTAGAAAAGCCTTTTATAGCCTTTCTAATTTAAAACAATTTATATGTTAACTATCTATAAAAATCTCATAGCCTATAAGAAAAACTCCCAATAAAATAAACATTATAGTTATATCTTTTCTGTTTTTTAGTACCATATTACTTGGTCTGTCCTTCTCATAAACTATATCAACTATATCTCCTACTTCCTTATTCATTGAAACTTGAATTGATTTGTCAGAAATATAGGTTTTTCCTTTTACATTTATTTCCACTGTTGCAAATTTACTGTTATTTTTCTTGGTTTCTTCCTTAATGGTTATGTCTATTTTTGTAATTCTTCCTTTTACAGTTTTGGGATTCTTAATTTTTATTTTTTCTAACATTCCATAATATATACCAATGGCAATAAATATTAAGCCTAATAAAATAGTAAAAATTCTTTTTGGATTATTCATTTCACGTTCCTTTAAAATTCCTTATTTTTAAATATTTTAATTGATACTATCATAGACAAAATATATAAAAATAGTCCTATTCCAATACTTAAAAATATTACTCCAGTTTCATTTATTGAATTAAATCTATAGAAAATATTTTGAAACATTTCTTTTACTAAGGGCAACTTATTGTATAAAAATAAAATTGTTAACACCATTACCCCAATAAAAATAAATAACATAATTGTAGATTTCTCCATACCATATTTAATTGCAATTAAAATATATAGGGAAAAGAATATTAAATTTAAGCCTATTACCATTGCTACTATTGATAAGGTATTAATATTAATTGAAAAATTATTAAAGAGCATTAAACATATTAGACCTATTAAAATAGATACTATAATCGTGAAAAATGTTAATAGGTATTTACTCATTACTATTTCACTTTTATTTATAGGCATGGTTAAAGAGTATTTATTCCAGTTGTTTTTTTCTTCCTCATAAATTGTCTGTATTGACATTACCCCATTTATGTAACTTATCATTAAAAGAGATGCAAAATAATTGGATTTTGTCATAAAATTCAAAACCCAAAGTCCCATAAATACTATTAAAGCATTTTTCATACTCTTTAAATAATACAAATCCTTTAATATTAAACCTTTCATTTAATACTCCTTATTTTTTGTAAATATATAGGACAAAACCATAGAAGCTAACATGTAAATTATAAAAATAATTGTAGCAACAACTAAACTCAAGTATGGTTTATTTTCAATTAAAATATTTATACTACTTAATATATTGGGAAAAATTTCTTTTATTCCAAAGTATAAGGCAAATATTACTATTACACCTGAAAAAAGATACACTTGAGATTTCCTAAATCCAACTATTAGGGTAATTGTTAAATAGTAATTTAGCATAAACAATATTATTATTGTACTTTTACTTCCTAAAAAAATATTATTAAAATTCAATGATTTAGATAATACCCCAAATACAAATGAAGTTACAAAATATGTTAATAGGGTTAAAATATTTAGTACTAAATATTTTTCTACTATAATATTTTTTCTACTAATTGGACTTATTTTAAAATACTTCTTCCAACTTCCTCTTTCTTCTTCTAAGGTTGTTGAAACTATATTCATACCTACTAGAAAAGGCAACATAAATTCAATTACTCCTGTAAAGCTTGAATCTTGTTTCAAGGATAAGACTCCCCAAAGTATTGTAAAGGGTATTAAAATCTTCAAATTGTTTTTAATATAATATAAATCCTTTAATATTAAACCTTTCATTTAATACTCCTTTCTATTTATTGTCTTGATGGATAAAAAGTAAAATAATAAGATAAGTAAAACTGCTATAAGAGCAAAAACTATTCCTACTATTGTCATATTAAGTTTAGGAATTAATTCTATAGATTTATTTATTACTTCCGGAAATATTTTTTGAATACCAAATACTATTACAGCTATTCCGGCTATTATTCCAAAAATATAAATCATGGCTTTTTCAGCTCCAAATTTTATTCCTATAAATATATTTAAATTCAAAAATACCAATACTGCTAAGAGAAACAGAAATGATTCTATTAGTAAATTAATTTCAAATTTCTTTAAAATAGTAATGGAAATTCCAAAAGTAAGTAAAAATGTTAAGCTACATAATCCATTTATAAATAGGAACTTCTCCTGTACTAAATTATTTCTACTTAAAGGCATAGTTAAAGCATACTTATTCCAGTTGTTTTTTTCGTCTACAGTAATAATTCCCAAGGTCATAAAGCCCATTAGCATAGTCATAACTGCAGGAAAAAACATAAAGTTTTCTTTATTCATAAACATTATCCCATAAAGTAAAAATAACCCAGCTAATAACTTAAGATTGTTTTTCATATAATATAAATTTTTAAGTAGTAAACCCTTCATAATAATCTCCTAAACTATATATTTTCACCATTGGTAAATATAACCATGTAATCATCTATATTCATTTTCTCTGTTACAAGATTTGGATACTCTTTTCTAAATTCCTCAATATTTTCTATTATTACATCTATATAATTTGAGTTTTTTAAGTATTTTACTACATATTTTCTGTCTATTTCATATAAATCCTTTAAGGTGCATTTGCAAATTCCATAGGAATAAATAAAGTCATCTTTCTCCTTTGAAAATATTATTTCTCCGTCATCTATAAAGGTTATATAATCTGCAATTTTTTCTAAATCCGTTGTTATATGACTGGAAATTAAAATTGAATTTCTTTCATCCTGTATAAAGTCTAAAAACATTTCCAAAATTTCATTTCTAAAAACAGGATCCAGTCCACTTGTTGGCTCGTCTAATATTAGTAATCTTGGGTTATGGGAAACTGCTATGGCAAAGGATAATTTCATTTGCATTCCCCTTGAAAAATCCTTAATTAACTTGTCATCAGGAAGTCCCATTTTATTTAAATATCCTAAATATTTTCCACTGTCCCAATTTTTGTAGATGTTTTTTAAAATATTTCCTATTTGCTTTGCATTGTACTGTTCGCTAAAAAAACCATCATCAAAAACTATTCCAATATTTTCCTTTGCTTCCTTATTTAAGGCTCCACCAAAAACTTTAATTTCCCCGCTATCTATTTTTATTAAATCCATTATGGACTTTATTATTGTTGTTTTCCCTGCTCCATTTCTTCCAACGAGTCCCATAATTGCCCCTTCTTCTAAATTAAAGGACACATCTTTTAGTTGAAATTTGTCATATTTTTTATTTAAATTATTTATTTCTAATATTTTAGTCATATTAATCACCCTTGTATAAAATCTCCAGTATTTCTTTTAGCTCCTCTAAGGATATTTTTGATATTGTAGCTATTTCTATTATTTCTTCAAACTTCTCTTCTATAATCTTTAACTTTTCTTCCCTTACAAGTTCTAAATTTTTACTTGCAACATAACTTCCCTTTCCTACAATTGTTTCAATAAAACCCTCTTGTTCTAAGTCATTGTAGGCTCTTTTTGTTGTTATTACCGAAACTTTCAAATCCTTTGCCAAGGCTCTCATACTTGGAAGGGCGTCCCCTTCTTTTAATTCTCCTTTAAGAATTTGATTTTTAATTTGTTGTGTAATTTGCTCATAAATAGGCAAATTACTTGAGTTACTTATTATAATATTCATTTTATACCTCTTCTAGAATAGTGTATATGCTGTTTATATACACTATATACCCTTATATACACTTTGTCAACAAAAAAATAGCCTTGAAATAGAAAATCTATTTCAAAGCTATTTTTTTTCGTAAATTTCTATATATTCATTACTAAATTCAGATAGTTTATATCCGCTTTCTAAATATTTTTCCTTAATTAAAATTTCTTTTTCCTCATATAATTCACTTGGTATTACTAGATAATCAATTTCTTTATCTACTTCTAAATTATTATGGTATTGTAAATCATATAGTTCAAAAATATTTTTACTTAAATAGCTTGTATACAATGTTTGGCTTAATACTTTTGAATTATGAGGAATTCTATCTAGAGAATTTTCAATTTCCTCATATTTTTCTCTATTTTTTAAATCTACAATTCCATCGGATTTATTATAATCAATATTAAAAACTATGACAGTTGAAAAAATAAATGCGGCTAAAAGTAATACTTTAAAATTCCTATTTGTTTTCATTTTATTTTTTGTTTTTTCTTCAAAATAATTTATTGATAGTAATAACATTATTATTAACAATACAGAAGTTCCATAGTTATATTGGAAAACCAAAGAATGTTGGTAATGATAGTCCGATAATAAATTTACAATTATTAAGGGACAAAGTAAAAAATAATTATACCATCTACCTTGTAATACTGGTAGAAAAGCCATTGAGCCTAACACTACTAGTAAATAGTAAACCTTATTTGTTTTAAATATTAAGGAAATATAGTAGCTAAAATTCTGTAAAAAACTAATTATAATTCCCATAATCCCCATATTTTCATAGGCCGATAGATTTGCATACCTATTAAGCATTGCTCCATCACCAAAATTATTTAAATAATTTATTAAAATAAAAAACACTATTATAGGAATAATAATTAATACTATTAAATTGAAAATTTTATCCTTTACTCTTTTTTTCTCATTATCCCTAAATAAAAAATATAAGCCAATAAAAACTATATAAAGTCCTGCATCTTCTTTTACAGCCAAGGTTAAAACTGTAAATAAAATAATTAATAGTTTCTTATTTTTTAATCCTGCGTAAAATAGCCATAATAATAATGGTGCTAAAAAACAATTTTCATGTAAATCATACATACTGCTTCCGTTTAAAGAAGGTAATACTAAATACAGACCAATTATTAAAAGGGACAAACTTTTATTAACTTTTAATTCCTTAGCTATTTTATATAGTGGTATTATTCCGGAAACCACTATAATAATTTGTAATATTTGTAATGTAATTGCTGAAGGCCATATTTTAAATATTGGTAACATTAAGTAATAAATTGGTGAAACATGAACTTTAAAATGGGATAATAAACCATCCCTTTCTACAGTTGTTACTGGACCTAACCCTTTGTCCATATTATGAAACATCTGTGTAAAAATACCCATATCATATGTAGGTATTTTAAAGGTTAAAACTCTACTTACCATTATAGTTGTTAAATATAATACCTGAGCTACTCCTATTAAAATCACAAAAACCAATATGTATTTAAAAATCCTATCTTCATTTTTCCAGAATTTTTTTCTTAAAGTTAAACATAAGAAGGAAAAAATTAATACTGCTATTATTCCTAATAAAATATAGTTAGAATTTTCATAATTTAAAAAATCTATATTAAAATAATCATTTACAATATTATCAGTAAATTTACTCTTATCTGTTACAAAAAACATAAAGACAATTTTAATAATTGACAATATTATCACTACTATAGTTGAGTGTCTAACAAAGGTCTTGTTAATTTCCCCTTTTATGAAAAATAAAACTACTCCAATAATAAAAACCAAGCCTAAACTTATTATTGGAATATTAACCTTTAACATAAAAATTGTTAAATAAACAAGTAGGGTTATGTAAAATATAGTCCAAGAGATTTTTACTTCATTTACTCTAATAGCAATTATTATAAATAACATAAATAAAAATATTGATATCCCTTGCATTATTAAAGAATTTAAGGATAAATTTAAGGTATAAAGATTCTCTACCGGATTATTTAAAACATATATAATCTGAAAAAAGAAAAAGGCGGTAAAAAAAATTGGTGCTATTTCATTTTCTATTGTTTTTAAAAATTTATTCATATTACCACCTATTACAATATTTATAAATTAAACTTAATCCATTTTTCCTCATACTCTTTGTTATTTAATAACTTTAAATCATTTATAGAAAAAACTTTGTTTTCTTGGCATAAGTCAATATATTTAAAAATCCAGCTTTCACATTCTTCCTCGTAGATATAAACCTTATTTATTCCTTTTTCTAACAAAACAAATAGTCTACTGTGACCATCTAGGATATAATAATTTCCCTTTACTTTTTTTACAGGTATATAGACTATTTCATTATTAATCCTTTTTGAAATATTCTTTATTTTTCTTTTATTTAAATATAATTGACTAGGATATAAATCTAAAATTTCTTTTTTTATAAACTCTTTTTTAGGAAATTCCGCCAAAATCTTTCCTGATTTACTATATATTTTATCAACAAATCCATTATAAAATTTAAATTCACTAATAACATCTTCAATATATTTTTCATTAGTAAATTCTAGTTGTGCATGGGTTTCATTAATACGAAATACGTATTTGAAAATTTCCTCTTCATTTTCTACAATAAAGCCTAGGTTTTTATTTATAGTATCTGTATCAAATAAGTCCTTGTATTTATCTCTTACTCTTATTACTTCCATTTACTTTGTCTTTCTTCCCAACTACTTATTAGCATTAGATAGATCTACTTTCTTTCCCTAATTGTAACCTTTATTGTGTCGCCAGCTTGTTTATTAATTTTCTTTCTTATATCTTTTCTTATACCTATAATATGATTAACGGTTTTCATTCTAACAAGGCTACCATCATATGGTTCTCCATCAAAAGTAGCATGAACCTTTACTCTTCCTTTTCCAAATTCTTCTTTTACATTATAGGGAAATTCTACATATGCACCGTCAATATCCGGTACTTTTTGTATTATAGCTTGAAATTCATATATTTTATCCACAATATTTATCCTCTTAAATCGTATATTTAAAGCTTTCTTACTGATTATACAATATCTACAAAATATTTTACACTTTTAAGCATTAAATAATCCTGTCTATTAAAGTGGATTATTATTAAATGCTTAAAAATTGTAGCTATTATTTCCAAAAATAATGAAGATATAGGTAAAAGGGACTTTCGAATTTTATTTAAAAGCCCTTCTATACCATTTATATTTTTGTTTTTTAATTCTATTTCTAAAGATAATATATATAGTTACAAGTATAAAATAATACCTAATATAGATTCTACTATATAGGTCGGTAGCAATCTTGTAAATTATTGTTTCATAAATTAAATAAAATCTTCCCTCATTGCCAAAAAATAAAAAAACCTAGGACTTATTACTAACTCCTAGACTTTTCCAACGTATCCTTACTTACTGTATTAATAATTAGTATGTGTTTTACCTTGAACTAGACTAATAATTATATTACAGAATACTAAAAAACTAATATTTATTTAATTAATGCCTATTCTAGCACCACTATAAAAACCAAGCCTACTTATGAAAGATTATTTTTTTAATAATCTTCCTAAGTCCTCTTTTAGTCTAACATGAAAACAACTATCCCAGTTTCTTGGATGTACTAGTAATAAACTCCTTCTATAGTCGTTTTTTAAAATTTCTCTTGGATTACCTCCTACCCATTTAGTTGGATATGGATTATCCATTATTCTAAAATCTAAATTGTCCTCTATACTATAAGCTTCAATAATCTTAAATTTTTTTAATAGATTATCATCTACTAGTTCTAAATTTCTAATATTTAATTCCCTATTTTTCCAATCACCATGGGAGGAAATTGTTCTTACTTCTATTCCTAAATCTTTAAAGTATGAAAGATTTCTTTCAAACTCCTTGACTATATTGTCTAGATTAGAATAGACCTCCTCCTTAGTTTTTAATTTGTTTTTTTTAGCAAATGTAGCTATTTCTTCAAAATGATAACCTACTTCTATATCTTTTTTATTAAGATATTTCATAAAATCTATATCTATAGTTTTTAACCTAAAGTAATATGTAGACTTTATATTGTATTTATCCTCTATTTCAAACATTTCTTTTGCAATTTTTAAATCACTATCAATATCATGACGTAAAATTATTATTTTATCTTCAGTATTAAATCTATTATTATAATAATCATCTATTGTTATGAATTTAAAATCATTGTTTATAAATTCTTCTAACATATTATTATACTCATCTAATCTACTAGGCATAAAATAATCTGCATATATTCTATTTTTTATTGATTTTAAGTTCATTTTCTCTCCTACTGAATTATATAAAGTTTCTTTAATTTGTTTTTTATTCTTCTCTTATTTAAAAACAAGTATATTATTATATTTCCTGTTATATTTAATATATAATCATCTATATCCATAAAGCCTGTCATTGTTAAAATTTGCAAAAATTCTACAAAAATTATAATTATAGACATAGTTAAAAAATAGTTTTTAAACTTTTTCATACTATCAAATAATATATACATAAAAAATCCGAAGGGCATAAATATTATTAAATTACCAAATATATTATAGAACATAATTGAAAAATTTATAGTACCCTTACTAAATCCTAAAAGATAGTATTTAATAATTGCAAAAGGCTTTAAATTATAGTTGTTTTTTATGTACAAAATAAAGTCGTCTGTATCATAAAATACTCCCATGCCCTTTTTTAAAAATATGGCTATAGTTAATATTAACAAATACTGTATAAATAACAATATTATATTTTGTCTTACAATCCTTAACTTACCTGCCCTACTATCCATATCTTTTATATAGGACCAAGAGGATATTATAGTAAGAGAACCACTAATTAATCCAATTAAAATAAGGTTTTTAAATTCTACAATATATTCAAAACCACTTATTATTATTTTAAAAATTAAAAGAAATGTTAACAATATTAATCCGATAATTAATATTCTAAATAATTTTCCTATTTGTTTATTCATTATGCTACCTTGTTATTTTTTAGTTTAGTATTACAACTATCTCTTATTGTAACAGAAAACCTCAATAGTAAGACTATTAAGGTTTTATATGTTTATTCAACAGCTTTTAATGCTTCAACCATATTTATATTCTTAAGCTTTCTATGAACTACAAGCATTACTACTACAGCAAATAATATTGTAATTACACCTGAAGTAATGAAGTTTGTTAAATATAAATGAGGATCTAACATAGCTGTATCTGGTATTAAATTATTTATTATTATATAGTGCATTAAAAAACCTATTAAATATCCTGCAAAAATACCGAATATTGTTAATATAAATGTTTCCCTATAAACATAGGCTGTTACTTCTTTATCGTAAAAACCTAAAACTTTTATAGTTGAAAGTTCCCTAATCCTTTCCGACACATTTATATTAGTTAAATTATACAGAACTACAAAGGCCAATATACAGGAACAACTTATTATTACAAAAACCAGTACATCTAATGTTCCTAGTAGATTGTCTATCATATTCTTTAATTGGTTGTTGTTATAAACACTAAGAACTGCATCGTTGTTATTTATCTCTTCAGTAATTTCGCTTTTCTCTTCTTCTTTGTTGGTGTTAAATTGAAGTATATTTCCATTGACTTCATAATCTTTATTAAATATATTTTCATAGTATCCCGATGTCATATACAAATAATGACCTGCATAATTTTCTGTTATATCTACAATTCTAATTTTAAACTTATCCCCATTTTCGTCTTTAACAGAAATTTCCTCACCGGCCTTTATATCTAATAAGTCAGCTAATTTTTCAGAAATTACAGCTCCCTTATCTGTTAATTTGATTTTCTTTTGGTTCTTTCTTCCTCTTAACTTTATAAATTCATCTAGTTTATTGGATTCCTTAGGTGTTATTAAGGTAACGGAATTATCGGGACCAACTTTTGAATCCACCGTTAAAATATTTAAATTAACAGGAGTTTCTTTTTTAATTTTTTTCTTATTAGCTATAATCTTTTCATATTTTTCAAAACCTGAAGGACTAAAATCTTCGTTATAAACAGAAATAATATCGTAATTAAATATTTGATGATACTGTTTATTTTCCATACTGGTTATTGAATCCTTAATTCCAAATCCCATAAAAATTAGTCCAGTACAGCCGGAAATACCAATTATAGTCATGAACATTCTTCTTTTGTATCGGAATAAATTTCTCATAGTAACTTTATGCATAAAGCTTAGACGTTTCCATATAACTGTTATTCTTTCTAAAAATATTCTGGTACCACTTCTTGGAGGTTTTCCTCTCATTAAAATTGCAGCATTGTCCCTTAAACTATCTCTAGAAGCTATAGCTCCTGCAACTGCTGTACATAAAACCCCTATTAAAAACGCCAGTAGACTATATTTAAAATTAAATGGAATATTAACTGTATCAAAAACATAATTAGAGGCATAGGCTGTAAATATTAAAGGTGATATTAGTTTATGTCCTAAAAATATACCTAAAATAGAACCTAATACCGAGGCCACTCCACCATATATGAAATATTTTTTCATAATTTGGGAATTTGAATAGCCTAAAGCCTTTAATGTACCTATTTCTAGTCTTTGTTCATCAACCATTCTGGTCATAGTAGTTAACGATACAAGTAAGGCAATAAAAAAGAAAAATACCGGAAACACATTACTAATTATTCCAAGTCTTTCTGCTTCATCATAAAAAGTGTATATATTTGAATTACTTTCTCTAGAATCTACTGTATATCTTGGTGCCATTAAAGCATTTAGGGCTCTTCTTGCCTCATTTAACTTTTCTTCTGCTTCTGCAATCTCTTTTTCAGCCTTTTCTTTTTCCCCTTTAAAAAGTTCCTCGTTTTCCTCTAATAGCTTTTCATTTTTCTCTAACTCACTAAGTCCTTCTTCTAGCTTTAATTCTCCCTTAGACTGCTCTTCATCTAATGACACGTAAGCCGAGTCTATTTGAGCCTGAGCCTCAATTAAAGCTTTTTCTCCTGCTTGAAACTCCCTTTTACCTGCTTCAAACTCAGCTTTTTTAGCTTCAAACTCCTTTTTACCTTCAACAAAGGTTTTTTCCTGTTGTTCTAGTAAGGATTTAACAGGTTTTAATTCATCTAAAGATTTTCTAAAATCCTCTATTTTTTCTTGTTCTTTCTTTATTAAAGATTTTAATTCTTCTATTCTACTATTATTTACACCAGGTAAATTAGAAATACCATCTAATAGTTCTTGAATATTATTATTTATTCTTTCTATTTCCCCATTACTAATGGCTATAAGACTATTTAAATTATCTACCTGACTGTTGTATATTTCCCAAGCAGAATCCAATTGTACCCTTCCAGAATCAATTTCCGCCTGAGCCTTTAATATTTCCGTTTCACCATAAGTTAGCTCTGCTCTTTTACTTTCAAGTTCTGTCTTGTTTTTCGTAATCTCAGATTGAGCAGCAATTAAATCCTGTTTAGCTTTGGATATTGAAGAAATTAACTCTAATTTTCCTTTATTATATTCAGAATAACCATCTTCAATTTTTTTCTTGGCATCCTTTAATTCTTTTTCTGTATCTGAAATTTTGTTTTTTGCATCGAGGATTTCATTTTCCCCTTCTTTAATTTTTTCAGATACTTCTGCCTTTTTATCATCAAAGGCTTCTCTTTTTCTTGAAGATAATGCATCTTCTAAATTATTTTTATGCTCCTTAGCAATTTTTTTATAGTTCTCATTACTGAAATTTAAATTCTTTAAATCCTTAAAAGTTATTTTAGCTACAGAATAATTATCTAAATTAAAATTATCTTCATTAATAAATCCTAAACCCTTTATTATTCCATCACCAATTAAACTATTACCTAAATTTATACTGTCAACATAGTCAGGACTTGTAGCAAAACCGACAATTTTATATTTATAGTTTTCTAAAGAATATTCTTCATCCTCTTCTACATATTCTTTAGCAAAAGATATATAGTCTCCAATTGAATATTCATCCTTTAAATCATCATTTAGAACTATTTCCTCATTTGATTTAGGTAATTTACCCTCTGTGATTTTTATTGTATTTATTTTTTTAGTAATGGAGTTTAGTCTAATTAATTTCTCTTTGTCCTTAGTTTCTACATCATAATTATAGGCCGTTTCAATATTATCTATATTAGAAGAGTTTTTAATTATTTCAATATCCTCATCTTCTAAACCATATGTAGATGAAACAATAATATCTACTCCATTTGTTTCCCTAAAATAATCATCTGCTCTTTCAGCCATAATAGGACTTGTTATTTTAAGTCCTACAAAAATTAAAACACCAATTGAAACCATTAGCAGTATGGATATAACCCTTCCCTTGCTCTTTCTTATTTCCCTAAGAATATCTTTATTTAAAGCTTTCATACTACCACTCTATTTCATCAATTGAAACTGGATTTTCATTTATGGTAATATTTCTCACAACAGCATCATTGATTTCTATAACTCTATTAGCTATTGGAGCAATAGCCTTATTATGGGTGATTATTACAACTGTAGTACCTGTTTCTATACATGTTTGTTGTAATAATTTCAATACTGACTTACCTGTTTTATAGTCTAGTGCACCAGTTGGTTCATCACATAAAAGCAATTTAGGGTTCTTAGCTATAGCCCTGGCAATTGCAACCCTTTGTTGTTCTCCACCGGATAATTGAGCAGGGAAATTATTAAGTCTATTACCAAGGCCAACATCTATTAAAACGCTTTCGGCATCTTTAGCATTTTCAACTATTTGTGAGGCTAACTCTACATTTTCTAAAGAAGTTAAATTTGGAACTAAATTATAAAATTGAAAAACAAAACCTATTTCATAACGGCGGTACTTTGTTAACTGTTTATCGTTATAACCTGAAATATCCTTACCATCTACTATTACCTGGCCCTTGTCGTTTTTATCCATTCCGCCTAATATATTCAACACAGTGGATTTTCCAGCACCACTAGGACCAACTATTATTGCTAATTCACCTTTTTCAATAGTAAAATTAATCCCCTTATTAGCATATATAGTTGTATCTCCCATTTTATAAGTTTTATAACTGTCTATCATTTCAACAAAACTCATATTTTCACATCCAAACATATTTTTTCATACTATTAAAATTATACACCATATGACTGAAAATAATCCTAATATAAATATATTCTCTACATATTAAATATTTTATATACTATAATATTTTCTCCTTTATTTAAATAATTAAATAAAATTAGCTACAGTATAATATAAAAAACCAGAGCAAAATTTCCGCTCTGGAAAAAGTTCAACTTTTTATAGTCACCTTAGTTTACTACATTCTAATTATTTTTTATTTACAAATAGACTAAAACAGGCTCTAGTAGTATAATGTTAAGGAAATGAAAGAAGGTTTTTATGGCAAATACTTTAACTTACACAAGTATTCGAAAACTTAATAGCAAAATACTTATAGATGTACGAAGTCCTTTGGAATTCCAAGAGGGAACAATTCCTAACTCAATAAATATTCCGGTTTTATTAAATGAAGAAAGAAAAGAAGTTGGTACTTTATATTCTAAAGGTAAAATAGACGAGGCTAAATTATTAGCAGTAGAATCTATTTCAAAAAGACTACCGGATATTTTTAGTAATTTTTTAGAACTGAAAAATAAATTTGAAAATATTGTTATTTTTTGTGCTAGAGGTGGTTACAGAAGCAAGTCACTTTCCAGTTTTTTAAATTCCCTTGATATTTCCAATACTCGTATTGAAGGTGGATATAAAAGCTATAGAAATTATGTTATCAACAATATGAACTATTTTATATCTAAAATTACACCTATTGTATTATATGGGAATACAGGTTGTGGCAAAACTGAAATTTTACAAAATTTAAAATTAAAGGGCTACCCTGTAATTGATTTAGAAAATTTAGCTGGTCATAGAGGCTCTATTCTTGGAGCAGTAGGATTAAAAGAACAACCTAAACAAAAAATGTTCGAGTCCTTACTTTTTGAAGAAATTTCCAAATATGAAAACAAATATGTTTTTATAGAAGGAGAATCAAAGAGAATTGGTAAAATTTCCATTCCTGAACTACTTTATAAAAAAATGGCAACTTCCATAAATATAAAAATAGATGCCCCTATTGAAGAAAGAGTAAAAAGATTAGTTAAGGAATATGCTTTACCACAAAACAAAGAGGATATAAAAAACTCTATAGACTATATGAGAAAATATATTTCAAACAAGGCTGCTAACAGTCTACTAGAAGCTTTAGATAGAAATGAATATGATTATATTGCAAAAGAGCTTTGTATTAATTACTATGACAAAAAATATAGAAATAGAGTAAGTAACTTTGATTTTCAATTTACAAATAATAATGCCAAAGAAGTTACAGAGGAAATTATAGAAAAAACTAAATACTTATTTAAATGATTTAATAGATTATATAGCAATATTGGGAGATTATTTTTTAATAAACTTCAGATATTGCTTTTTATTTGTCATCCTTATTTACTTCTATAAAATCTCTTATATTCAAATTTTATTCATAAAAATTAATTATTCCAATATTTGTATCATTTTTACTATATACTTAAAATAAATGTCACAAAAAGTACTTTTTACCAGTTTATATTCATAAGGAGGGTAAATATGATATTATTTCTGCTTAATCTTATTGAAGATAATATTAAAAAATTTAATAAACTATATAAAATATACGAGAATTATGTTTTTGTCATATGTAATAACATTTTAAAAGATACTAATCTGTCAGAAGATGCATTACAGGAAACATTCCTAGCTGTCCACAATAATCTAAAGAATATAGACGACTATAATTCCAATAGAACAAAGGGCTATATTGCTATTATTGCAAGAAATAAATCAATAGATATTCATAATAAGAACAAGAATATTACCTTTGTTGAAGATGAATTTTTCCAAAACAATAGTATTGAGATTAATCCTTTAGAAGATATGTATTATGAAAACTTGCTTAATTTAATTAGAAACTTAAAAATTGAATACAGTAATATTTTAATGTTACGTTATGTTCATAATATGGAATATAAGGATATAGCAGAAACTTTGGATATTTCCGAATCAAATGCTCGAAAAAGAGTTGAAAGAGCAAAAAAAACTTTAAGGGATAAATTAGAAGGTGAAAATTATGACTAATAAATTTGACGAAATATTAAAAAAGGCCTTAAATGAATACGAAAGAGAAATTGTTGAAAATACAGAGCAGATTTCCCAAAAAAATAATAGGCTACCTTTAAAAAAGAATTTTAGAAAATATGTAGCAGCTGCCGCTGTTATAATAATATTGATTCCTTCTATCTTTGTTGGTTCAAATATCTATAACAGCCAAAATAAAGTTTCTGAAAATGAAATACTATTTGAAGAAAAAAAAGAAATGGCTAAAAGTGATGAGTTAGAAGGAGCATATATAGATAATTTAAATATAACTTCTGAAACCTTGGATTTTAATAAGACCATAAAGGACACTGAAAAACTAATTACAAAATATAAGGGTAAAGTAGAAAATCAGGATATTAGCAATTTAAAAACTGAAAATACAGGAAGATATGCTACCTATTTCATAAAAATTCCAGATGAAGAAGTAAATAAATTTATAGACGATTTTGAAGAATTAAATATTAATATAATCAGTACAAATAAATCATCCTATAATGTAACAGATGAAGTTGAAAATGTTGAAGATAATTTAAATATTGTTAATACAAAATTAGAAAGACTTAAGGAACTTCTAAAAGAAGCTAAAACTCTAAGTGAAATTACAGAAATTGAAGGAAAAATACAGGAAGCAGAAGCTGAGAAAAAATCCTATGAAGACAATTTAGAATATCTTGGTAAAGAAGTAGACTATACTACTGTAGTTTTAAATATAAATGAAGTTACAAAATATTCCGGTACTGAAAATATTAACGAAGGATTTAGCAAAAGAATAACAAATGCCTTTAAAAATTCAAAAATCATATTTTTAAGAACAATTCAAAATATTATTTTAGGATTTATAACCCTACTTCCTTTTATAGTAATAATATCTGTAATACTTATAATAGTCTTTGTATTTTTTAGAAGAAGAAAGTAAACTACTATGAACCTACCCTTAATTTAATAAGGGTGGGTTCTCTTTAAGTAGATACCTTTTTTTTAACCAATGGTTCTTAAATATATAACAGAAATAATAAAATTTATTCTAAGTTCTTACTAGGCTTTGCATAAAATTTTACAATCTGTCATTTTATAAATATAAAGTATATTTTAATCAACTCCTTGACTATTACAGCCTTTTAGCTTATAATAATAGTCTGTAACATGGAGAATTGTCCGAGCTGGCTGAAGGAGCACGATTGGAAATCGTGTAGGCGTGATGAGCGTCTCAAGGGTTCAAATCCCTTATTCTCCGCCATGCACTAGACGGGGAACTAGCGATGCCCTGTAACCTGCAATCGCTACAGCAGGGTTGAATTCCCAGCCTAGGCGTAATAAATCTTAAGCCTGCCCTAAAAAAGTGGTGTTGACAAATGGGTCTTGCGCAACAGGAACCTATGAACCTGGTCAGATCAGGAATGAAGCAGCCATAAGTAGTCATTCTTGTGTGCCGCGAGGAAGCCTGTTTCGAGCTAACTATTTAGGTAACGTTAAGGTTTGTTATGACAAAGCTGGGTGTGCTTACATAGTAAAAAACCTTTGAGATTAATCTCAATGGTTTTTTTATTATTGTTATTGTGAAATTTTTCCCTAAAAGATAATTTCATATAATTGATTTATTCCTGTAATATCTTTAAGCAATATCTGTACATACTTGGATTATTTAATATATTAATATAAATTTTATTTTTTGCCCTTGTTGCTATTTGGTAAGCCATTTGAATTGGATTATAATACGGTCGCCTTCCCGGACTTGTATATTTCAAATTTCCTTTATGATCATACTTAAAATTCTCATCAATATTTAAGTATATGTTTTCAAATTCCTGACCTATAATACTATGAGCTGATTTTTCCGATTCTATATTTAATTTTGAAAGTGGGTCTTTTTCAGAGTATGTTGTATAAGAAATAGCTTCGCAATTCCTCTTATCTTTTAAATATTTGCAATAATCCAACATTTCTTCCAAGTGATTAAAATAATTTACAATTATATTTTCAAATTTTGTATTTTCTTTTTTGTGTTTTTTATTATTGAATAGTACTTTTATAAACTCCTCTATTTCCATATTACTACGTATGTTAGTTGTTAAAATTCCTTCCCTATAATTAGGATTAATATCTTTTATTTTTTTAACAATATATTCCAATATATTTTTTTCTGAAGTATTAGTTTTTTCCATAGTCTGCTTTGGATCCATAGAAAATATACAGTTTACTTTATTTCTTTCACTATATTCAATAATTTTATCAACTTCTTCCTTTTCTAATCGTTGAGATTCATCTATAATTAATACATCATACTTGAAATTTAAAACCTGCTCCAAGTCTGTAATTTTTCTAATATTCCAATTTTTTTCTATTAATTTAATATGGCCATTGTTTAATTGCCCTGTATGAATAATGCAATATAATTTATTTATTTTCCTTAGAGATTTTACTATGTCATATACTAATAGAGATTTTCCCGTTCCTGAACTTCCTTCGATATATGAATAAGTGTATTTTTTTATTAATATGTCCCTTAAGATAATTTTCTTAATATAATCTTGATGATTTGTTAAAAAATAATTACCTTCTAAAAATTTATCTGTAGAATTAAATGGTGATACTAAATAATTTGATGGATTAAAAAATATATTAATATCCTTAAATAAAATGTCATCTAAATTTATCTTTAAAATATTTCTTAATTCCGCTAAATCAGTTTCTATTAATTCTTTATTTTCCAGTTTGTACAATTTATTAGTTTTCTTTACATAGGAAAACAAGTATGAATCTTTTGTTAGAAAGCTTAAATAATATTCATTTTGTAAGAATTGTTTATATATTCTTTCTTTTGTAGCTTTCGTTTTAAGTTCAATATTAACAACTCTATTTTTTTCAATTCGTAAAAGATCAAACTCCTTTGCTATTTGTGGAATAGTATAAGATATATGAAACCCCTCTAAATATCTGTGAGATAATTTTAATTTTCCCACTAGAGATTTTATACTTTCAATTTCTACTTTTTTTATTTTAGGTGTTGCATTTAATTTTACAATCTATCAATTATTAAAACTTATCTTTCTAATTTATTTAGCCCTATCACTTATGTTTTATCTAAATATCAATATCTTTATTTTCTTATACCCAAAACCAAAAACATATATAAATTCTATGTTATAAAATAAAATTCATTGCTATATTTATTTATATATGATATTTCTTTTACTGCTAATATACGTTGCTATAAAATATAAAATATAAATTCCCCCATAAATTAATAAAGAACCTAGAAAAAATGATATTACTGGTATTTTTAACCCTGTATAATATATAAAATTATCACTTAAATAAATAATTAGGCCTCCACTTATAAGTACTGAGGTTATAAATGGTAATGAATAATAGTATCCTATTTGCTTAAATATTATTTTTTTTAATTCCTTACTATTCATTCCTAATTTATTTAATAAATTATAACTGTATTTATATTTGTTAAACTCACTTAACTGTTGAGTTGAAAGTATTGCCAAGGCTACAATTGAATATACTATTCCTATATACAATAATGGAAAAATAACAAAGGATACAAAGCCTTTCATTTGACTTATTTCCACTTCCTTAACTGCTCTTCCTTTCAATCCACCACTTAAGATCATTTCTGAACCTAATCCCCTACCTTCATAATATTCTTTTTCATATTCATCCCATTCATCGTCAGTTTTTATTTCAGGTTCTTCTAATTTTTTAAGTTTATTTAAATCCTTTTCATCGCTACTTACCATAACTAAAGAGTAATAAGGCGTTAAATTCTCTATAATTTTATCGGAAACAACTATAATATAGTCCGCTCCATTAAAGCCTCCTTGTTGAAAAGGCTCTGTTTTATAACCTGCAAGCCGAACTTTTTTATTTGAAATATTCACTTCAATATTTTTAAAGGATTCAATATAATTATCTAGCTGTTCCTTTATATGAATATAATATTCATCATCATTTAAATTAATCTCAGCATAACCTAGCATATTTCTTAAATAATTATAGTCAGATAATTTCATATATGTATCATATTTAAAATAAGCTTCCTCATATGCTCCCGGAAAGTTCTCAAGACATATTTGGTTAAATTGATCCTTTCCGTTTTTATATATTTTATATTCATGTACATCTGAAATTTCTATGGTATCTTTAATTTTATTTATTTGTTCTGTAAAATCATATTCAGGATTTTTATTATAAATTCCAATATCAAAAACAAATTTCTCTTCCACATACCTTTTTTGTAATTCATTTATCATAAATCCACAGGAAGAACCTATTAATGCAACAGAAAAAATTACTGCTAAGGTTCCTAATGTAAATTCCATAGTTCTTATTTTAGATGAAAACTGCCTTAATAAAAATATGTTGGAACCCTTCCATATTTTCCTACCTCCCCTTTTTAAATATTTCACTAAAAAAGAGGAAATTCCCATATATAGAAAATACATGGATAATATAAAACCAAATGTTAAAATCCAAATATTTATTATATTTATCTTTCCTAAAAATAAGAGTGAATAAAATACAACAAAAAATATTATGGCTAGGTAAAAGAAAACACTTCTCCAAGTTTTATTGGAGTTTCTCTTTTCCTCCCCCTTTCTTTCTAAATTCATCATGTTTAAAATATCCAGTTTCCTTATTTTTCTTCCTGTTCTATACAATCCAATAATATAGGATATAAAAAATATTCCAAAAGTTAAAAAAAGATTTTCAATTTTAATATTAAAGGCAAATTTATATTCCATATCCAGAAAACTATATAGTAAAATATATAACATTTGCTGTATAAATACTCCTATAATAACTCCTAAAATAAAAGAAATAATTCCTAGTGATATATTCTCAATAAAAAATATCTTTATTATTTTATTTTTCTTAAATCCAATTAAGGAATAAATTGAAAATTCCTGACTTCTTTTCTCAAATATAAATCTAATCATATAATTAATAAGCCAGATAAATATTATTACAATAAAAAAAGTTGCAACCCCTATCATTGCAGCAATAAAAGATGGTTCTTCTATAATTATTTTCAATTTATCATCAAATATCATAGAGTTAAATGAAAACATTAAAGAAACAATAAATACCATTGTAAAAATATAGACAAAATAATCTCCTATAGAACGTCTAACATTTCTTAATGCCAATTTTTTAAACATCTATATCACCTCCTGTTAAGGATAGAACGTCCAATATTTCATTTAAAAAATCCCTTCGATTTTTCTCCCCCTTATATAGTTCATGAAAAATCTTTCCATCTTTTAAAAATAAAATTTTATTACAATAACTTGCTGAAAATGAATCATGGGTAACCATTAATATTGTCGCCTTCATTTCAACATTCATCTTAGTAAAAGTGTCTAAAAGCACTCTAGCCGACTTTGAATCCAAAGCTCCCGTTGGCTCATCTGCAAAAATTATTTTAGGCTTGTTAATTATAGCTCTTGCACAAGCACATCTTTGTCTTTGACCACCGGAAACCTCATAGGGAAATCTATCCTTTATACTTGATATTTCTAGTATTTTCATTATTTCATTCGTTCTTTTATTTATTTCATGTTTGTTTTTATTAGATAAAGTCATTGCTAAAAAAATATTTTCCTTAATTGTTAAAGTATCTAATAAATTAAATTCCTGAAATACAAAACCTAAATTTTCCTTTCTAAAATCTGCTCTTTCATCATCAGTAAACTTTGTAATATTCTTACCTTCATAATAAATATGACCTGCTGTTACTGAATCTATAGTAGCAAGCATATTTAATAAAGTTGACTTTCCTGAACCACTTGCTCCCATTATTCCTAAAAATTCTCCCTTATTTATAGAAAATTCTACTTTGTCTAAAGCCTTTACTATATTTGTTTCACTTCCATAATATTTTTCTAAACTCTCCGTATATATTAACTCAGTCATTTTTATTCCTTTCTAAAATTTATTATTAATATTTAATTTCATTTAAATTATTTTCTTTTTTCATGAAAATCACAGCATACATAATCATTAAAAGATAACCTACCATTGCAAAAATTGAAACCTCAATTCCAAATTCTCCACCAGTTAAAATAAGATTTACATCTTCTAAAAGATAATATGAAATAGCATAAGAATCTTTCACTATTCCAAAATTACATATACCACCTATTATTATCATATTCCAAACAGAATGGACCAAGGCACTAAACCAAATGGAATTACTATAATATGTTAGTAGTGAAAACATAATTCCCACAGTTGTTCCACCTAATATTAGTAAAACCATACTAAAAAAATCTATTTGCCCATTAAAAATATGAAGAAGTCCAAATAATAAAGATGGTATGATTATAGCTATTTTAATATTGTATCTATCCTCTAGAATTTTCATAATTATTCCTCTGAAAATTATTTCTTCTGTAACTCCTGCAGATATTCCTATGGTAAAAATTCCTTGTAAAATAATGGATATATTCTTTGTTGCAGAATAACCATTATAATAAAACTTTCCCGGAATAAATATATAGATACATGCTACAACAAAAATAGGCAATATTATAGAGACTATAATCCATTTTAAACTAATATTAAATTTTCCAATCCTAAAACATTCTAGTTTTTCTTTTAAAATTTTTTCAACAAATAATTTTAATAGTAAATATACCAGTCCTATATTCGTAAACATAAAAAATATATTTTCCATGCCATATAGATCCAAATAATACCAAAAGCTTGCTATAACTTGGCATAAAACTAAAATTAAAATGCTAAAAAAATAAATCCCTATTATTTTCAATAGGGACATTTTACTATTCATAATATTTTCATTCCCCTCTTGTGATTTTCTATATTTATAGATTATCACAGGGGATTTCTTTATCATATAAACCTTATTTACATTAGTCTTACATTTATGAAAGATTACCTTGAAAAATGTTCACTTCCATCCGGAAACTCAATTATTACGCGGGTGTAGGAATCTTTCTTTGATTGAATATCCATAAAAATACCAAGCTTTCTACTTAACTTTTTGGATAAATACAGTCCTATTCCTGTGGAATTACTATTATTTCTTCCATTTGTTCCTGTAAATCCCTTATTAAATACTCGGCTTAACTCCGACTTTTCTATTCCTAAACCATTATCTTCAATTATTAACTTAGTTTTACTTTTTTCTCTTTTAGCATAAAAATCTATTTTTGGATTTTTGATATTTTTGTATTTTACAGAGTTTAATATTAATTGTGTTAAAATAAACTCAATCCATTTGTCGTCTGTATAAACATATTCCTCATTAATATCAATATTAATATTCATATTATTAGAAATTAAAAAGTTTCTATTTCTTTGGATAACATTTAAAACCATGTTCTTCAAATTAATTTTTCGTATAATATAATCCTTGTAGACATTATCCGATCTTGAATAAAACAAAGCTTTTTCCACATCATTTTCAATATTTGCCAGTTCATATTTTATTTTTCTTGTTATATTTGATTTATTATTATCACAAATTAAATTAATTGCTGTTATTGGTAGTTTTACTTCATGAATCCAACTTTCTATAAATTCCTTATACTCCTCTTTATCTTTTTTAAAATAGTTAATTTCATCTATTACTGATTTATTTGAAATCTTTAAAATATCCCTATTTAAATTATCCTCAAGGTTATAGGATTTTGGCATTATTTCAGAAATTAAATATGATTTATCCAAATCTTTTAAAATTTCATATATTTTATTAAAATATTTTCTCCTTTTTATCCAATTAACAAAAAGATACAAGAATAAAACAAAGATCCAGATTACTAAATAAATTAAGATTTCATTTTTAGAGACATTACAAAAATATAAGTACACTCCAGATAAAATCATCAATCCTATATTCAAGATAATAATTAATAATTTATCTTCTAAATAATCTTTTAATTTCATATTTTATATCCAATCCCCCTTTTAGTTTTTATTAAATCCTCTACTCCTATATCCTTTAATTTTCCTCTAATTCGAGTAATATTAACTGAAAGGGTATTATCATCTATGAACATTTCATTATCCCATAAATCTTCTATAATATACTCTCTTGGAACAATTTGTCCACATTTAGAAAAAAGATTATAACAAATTCTAAGTTCATTTTTAGTAAGTTCTGTACTTTGTCCATTATATGAAATAGTAGAATCCAATAAATTCAATTTACACCCTTTGCAGATATAACTTGTATTATTTTTTCCTTTACCGTATCGTTTTAAAACCGATGTTATTCTAGCCAGTAAAACAGCAGCATTGTATGGTTTTGTAATATAATCATCTCCACCAATTAAAATTGCATTTAATTCTGATTCCGTTGTAGCTTTACTAGTTACAAATATTATCGGAGTATCATTTTTTTGTCGTATTTCTCTACAAATATCTATCCCATTTATATTCGGCAATATTATATCCAATAAAATTAAATCCGGACTGACTTCTTCAACTTTTTTTAAAATATTTGCAAAATCCGTAACAGCTACTACTTCATACAAATTATTTTCTAACAAGACAACTAACTCGTCTCTAATTGAGGAACTATCCTCTACTATTAGTATTTTATACACTATATTTCCTTTCATTTTGTTTTCTATATTTTAAGTTTTAATTACTATTATTTCCTACAATTACTCCTATAATTATATAGAATAATTTAAAAGTCATATCATAATTAAGCATTAATAGTTTAGAGAAAATTTCCGGAAGATATATAAAGGCTCTAGTAAAAAATAAAATGGAAATTACAAAAAATATTAAAAACTTTATAAGGTCTAAGATTTTTAAATTTTTTATTTTTTTATATCCAAATATTAAATATCCGTATATAAAATATATAAGACCCATAAAAATGGGATAGTATCCCATTTTAAACGTTTTACCTACATGCTCACTATATTTAAAATCTATTTGAGCCAATATCAAAATACCTATTATTGCAATTACATAATGCAATAGTTTTTTTGCTTTTGACATATACTACACCTCCTAATGTATCTTCTTCTTAATTTCATCTTTTATAGTATCCAAATAATATACCTGTTAAAAGATAAAATATTTTAAAGAGTTTATCCATATCTAATATTGTTGAAAAGGATGGATAAATAAATCCTTTAACTATAATAAATAATGATACAATGTAAAAAATTCCAAATCTAATAACCCCTATAGTTTCTATACTGTTAATTTTTTTATACCCGAAAACTAAGAAACCATAAATAAAATATAATAAGCCTATAATTGCAAAATAAAATCCTGAATTTATACCATTTAATACTTTAATATTCCATTTAGCATCTATCCATAGCACTATTAGTAAACCTAATATTACTACTAAATAATGTAGTAGAGGATTGCTTTTCTTTATTTTTTTATTCTTTTTTCTTTTTTTCATAATTTTCACCATAATTAATTTAAAAGGTTATAAACAATATGCTTATAACCTTAAATTTTACCAATTTTCTATTGTTGCACCACTTATATTTCTAACTACTTCACATACTAATTTAAGGGCGTTTTTATAGTCATTAATATTTGCATAGCAGTGGTGTGTATGAACATATCGTACTGGAATTCCTACTATTAGGCAAGGAATACCTTGTTCTACTAAATGAATATTTCCTGCATTTGTTCCACCACTTGTTCTTACTGCAGTCTGATATGGAATATTGTTTTTTTCTGCAATTTTTCTTGCAAAATCTACAAATTTATAACTAGTAATATAGGAATTGTCCCTGTATCTTAATTGTGGTCCTCTATTTAATCCACTTTGTATTTTATACTCTTCACTAAAGTTGTCATCTCCCGGACTTCCTTCTATAATTATTGCTAAATCAGGCTTAACTGTTTGTGCTGTTACTTTTGCACCTCGTAGTCCAACTTCTTCTTGAACCGCTAATGCACCTACAAGATTTACGTCTAAATCCTCTTTAGATAATTTTTTCATCGCCTCAATAACACAGGCTGTCCCAAGTCTATTGTCAAAGGCCTTTCCTAGCATTGTTCCATTTCTTTCATTATATTCAAAATTAACAAAAGGTGTGATTGGATTTCCAACTTCAATTTTAAAATCATTTATAACTTCTTCTCTTGAGTTTGCTCCAACATCTATAGATAAATCTTCAATAGTTAATTTTTTCTTTCTTTCCTCTTCTGACATAAAATGTGGTGGTTTTGAAGATACAACTCCTTTAATGTATTCTCCTTGGGAATTTTTTATAACTACTAGCTGAGCTGGAATATTTTCAACTACCCATCCACCTATTGGAATAAATTTAATTAAACCTTTTTCATCAATAAATTGAACCATAAATCCTACTTCATCTAGGTGACCATCTAACATAATTGTGATTTTATTAGGGTCTTTTTTATTGTTTTTTAAGTATGTATTAAATAATTTGTCTGTAGTTACTTCTAAATCCCCTGCGTATTTTTTTACAATATTTGTAATTTCGTCCTCATAGCCTGAAATTCCATACGCATTTGAAAGTTCTTCAATTAATTTTAACATTTTGCCTCCTTGAATAATTAAAATATAGTTTTATAAGAAAAAAGCAGTAGACTTGCTTTTATACTTACATTATCGTATTTTAAAATAAAAATCTACTGCTTTATATTTAATTTTTTATATATGTTGAAAAATTATTATTTCCTTAATATTTTATCTAAGGACTTTCCTTTAGCTAATTCATCAATTAATTTATCTAAATAGCGAATTTTTTGTGTAATATCGTCTTCTATATTTTCCACTCTAATTCCACAAACTACTCCTTTTATTAAGGAAATATTTTCATTGATTCTTGGAGCATTTTTAAAGAAATTTTCAAAATCCACATCTTGGTTTACCTGTTCTTGTAAGGTTTTTTCATTATAACCGGTCATCCAAAATATTATTTCGTCGACTTCAGCCTTTGTACGCCCTTTTTTCTCAGCTTTTTGTATATAAAGTGGATATACTTTATTAAATTTCATTGTATATATTTTTGGTTTTTCCATGTTTTCCTACTTTAATTAAAATTTTTTATAATTTTTATTTACTAAAATTATTCCCGTAATTGTAAGCAAAGTTTTAGAACTTATTATGTTAAGATATATTAACCCTGTTTTTCAAAATTATCTTTCAATATTCAATAATAATTTCCTCTTATTTTAACCTATATTATTAGAATTTCTTTACATCATTATTCTTATATTTTAAAAACCTATACTTTATGCCGTTATACTCATGTTCTTGAGATTCTGCTACGACCTCCCAATTATCTTTTTCATCTAAATTCGGATAGAATGTATCTGCATTTAAATCTTTGTCTATTTTCGTAACTAAACTATAGTCCATATAATCTAACATTTGTTCAAATATTTTTCCACCGCCGATATTATAGACTTTGTCAGAATCATGTTTTTTTAACTCTTTAAGTAATTCCTCTACTGAATGAACTACAATTAAATTTTCCATTTCTATTTCCTTGGAAGTTAATACTATATTTACTCTATTTTTTAAAGGCTTACCTCCAGGAAGTGAATCTAAGGTATTTTTTCCCATAAAAACTATATTTCCTACTGTTACTTCTTTAAAGAATTTAGTATCTTTTGGAATTCTAATTAATAAATCATTGTTTTTCCCTATACCCCATTTACTATCAACAGCTACTAAGTCAAACATTGAAAACCTCCCTAATTAAACCACTATTCGAAAATATAGTAATTATTTTATTCATAGATTTACCTTTAAAAATATTCTTTTTTCATATATTTAAAATTTATTTCTTATACATAACATCTTCATCTTCCGGATGTTTTTCAAAATATTTAACAGTATATGAGCAAACAGGATTAACTTTTAAACCTTCTTTTCTAGCATAGTCTATAACATACTTAGTTATATAGCCTGCTAAACCTTGCCCTCTTTTTTCAGGATCTACCTGAGTACTTTTTACATTAATGCCTTTTTTCCCTATACTATAATGTATTTTAGCGTCAGGATTTTCTTCATTTCCTATATAAAACATCTGTCCATTATTTTTTACTTCCATAATATCCTCCTGTTAATCTTTAATTTATTTGAAGCAATAATTTTTCCCTCATGTGTAGTTGTATATAACACTAATTCATCATTTGTAAAACTATTATGTCCTAATTCCTTAAAAAAACTTATATCTAATTGAAAGTCTGTATTCTGAAAAGAATAGTAGTTATTTTCTACTATAAATGGTCCATTTTTCTTCAAAAGATTATAAGCTTCTTTAGAAAAACTTATTTTTACTATTCTTGCTTTTTCTTCAGACATAGTTCCTGGCCAACTATTACTATATTCATCTAATAATATATCTTTTTTAAAATTATTAATATAATCATTAAATTTATTCTTTAATTCCCTATTCCAATATGAATAAGTATTATCTGCAAGTATAAAGTAATCACAATATTCGTACAGAGATTTTAATATTTTATTATAGTATTTGTTTTGTTTTTCCAAAGAAATTTCCACATTATTTTCACTATCTAAAAACATTTTACATCTATATTTTTATAAATTAAAAATTTATAATCTATTCCTTCATAATTATATTTTTCCGATTCTTCTATTAATTCCCAGTTACTTTTTTCATCTAAATTGGGAAAAAATGCGTCTGCTTCAAAAGTTTTATTAATTTTTGTCACAATACATTTTTCACAATATGGTAAAAGTTGTTTATAAACCGATTCACCGCCAATAACAAAAACATCTTCTTCGTTAAATTTCTTGCTTTCCTCTAGGGCTTCTTTAATTGATGAAAGCAGAATAATATCCTTGTCTATTTTTTCTTTCCTACTTATAACAATATTTTTTCGTCCCTTTAAGGGATTTCCTCCAGGAAAAGAATCTAATGTATTTTTACCCATTATTACAATTTTATTCCTTGTGTATTTTACAAAATGTTTCATATCATCTGGAATTGAAATTAATAATTCATTATTTTTTCCTATTCCCCAATTATTATCAACTGCTACAATAGCCTTCATAAACCCTCCTAAGCCTTAACCCTTATTTCTCTAAGTTCTTGTGGAATTAAAGCATCTTCCTCATCTTCATTATCGATATTTCTTTTAATATTTTTTAAGGCTAATTTCTCAGCTCTTTTAGATGGTATATTAATTGAATTATACAATTCGTTACGACTTGTAATAAGTTTTTCCATTTTCTTTTGAATAATATCTTGATTTTCTAAATTATATGTAATATCAAATAAAATAGATATTGCTTCTTCTTTTAAACATTCAATGTTTAAAGCATCTTTATAGCTAATAGAATTTAATTTATAATTAGAAAAAGTATTATCTAATATTGACAACATTAATGGCACCACTGCAAATACAGATGTGAAAATCCTTAACATACTTGCATCTATAAAAATTGATAGGATTATACCAACTAAGGTTAAAGATGTAAAAATTATCTTACATGCCTTTACTGCCTTTATTTTCCCTATATAAATTTCCCCTTGTTTAATTTGTACTTCATAATTCCATTGTAGTTCTTGAACAATTTTTTTCACTTCATTATGTTGTTTTAATTGTATTTTTTCTTCCATAATTCACCTCATACTAATATCCAATTAATAAAAAACCGGGTAATTAATAATTACCCAGTTTTTAATAATTCAATATAATTACAAGCAAAACCCTACAATTACATTATTGACCTTTAATTTCCCTTAGCTATTTTTTCAATTTTTTCGTCATAAATACCTATAATAGCTTCTTCAGTTGTAGTATAAAGTAAACATATATTATTTTTATTGTAAAAAGCAATATCTGCTTGACTTTCTAAATTATCAAACAAAAACCCACCTTTTTTAGCCCTAAAGAAGAATTTTTGTTCCCTCATAAAATCAAATAGTTCTTTACTTGCCTTAATTTTATACATATTTGAATCATCCGGTCCTTTAGGTGTACCTGCCCATCTCATAACAGATGATTTTTCAATAATATTATCATAGATTACATTGAAAAAACGAGTATCATATTCACTTTCTCTTCCTTCATATTTAAAATTAACAAGTTCTATATATTCAGTATTTTCTTCTAAATAATCAACAATACTTTTATAATTATCCCTTAAATTCCTATATTCATTTTCGCAATCGTCGTCATATCTATTAATTACAATCACAATATTCACCTCACTTATATTATTATATCCAAAAAAAACAATTTAAAACTAATTAGTATTATTTTTATTTCTAAACCAATTTATTATTCCAAAAATTGAAAATAATATTAATATAATCCCTAATATAAGCATTATTACATATGCAATTCCTTCATTTTTCCTAGTAAAAAATAAATATACCCAAATAATTCCTAAAATTAAATACAAAACATAATTTATAATGTTTTTGTTAAACATAAGAACCCCTGATACTAAAAATATAAGAAAAGGATATATTTTTCAATATCCTCTTAACTGTCTATATTGCTACAGGAATATTTTTTATTTGTCGTCCATATTCATAATTTTCCAATTTAAAATCGTCTACTGTAAAATCATAAAAGTTTTTTATATCTTTATTTATAATAAACTTTGGTG
>NZ_JBASWB010000024.1:0-37528 GCF_049276255.1 Miniphocaeibacter sp. | reverse complement strand
ATAATAAAAATATTAAATACAAGTATATGGAACATAAGGCTGTAAGTTCCATAGAAGAAATTGAAAAGGCTAATATTCCCGAATCTGAAAAAATCGCTGTAAATTTATTTGTAACAGATAGAAAAAGAGAAAATTATTATTTAATAGTTGCAAATAGTATGAAAAAAGTAGATTTAAAACAGGTACGTGAAAAAATAGCTTCTAAACGATTAAGTTTTGCCTCATCTGAGGATTTAATGAAATATTTTAAAGTTAAACCGGGAGCTGTTTCATTATTTGGCGCTTTAAATGATAAGGATAAAATAGTTAAAATCTATATAGATGAATTTTACAAAAATAAAATAATAGGACTTCATCCTAATGACAATACAGCATCAGTCTGGATGGAAACAGATGATTTAGTTAAAATAATTAATGAAAATGGAAATTTTTTAGAGTTTATTGAAGTTTAAACATATTGTAACATTATAAAATATTTTGCATAAATTGACAAACTCTTCCTATACTGTTAGGCTTTTGAGGGAAGCAATTATTAATTTAAGGAGGATTTTTGTGAGTAATTTACCTAATTGTCCAAAATGTAATTCTGAATATACATACGAGGATGGACATTTAATTATATGTCCTGAATGTGCATATGAATGGAATCCGGATGTTGTAGTAGAAGATGATAATGTTAAAGTATATAAAGATGCATTTGGAAATGAATTAAAAGACGGCGATTCTGTAACAGTAATTAAGGATTTAAAAGTAAAGGGTAGTTCAGAAGTAATTAAAAGGGGGACTATTGTTAAGAATATACAGTTAAAAGATGGAGACCATGATGTCGATTGTAAAATTCCAGGATTTGGCAATATGGAATTAAAAACGGAGTTCCTAAAGAAGATTTAAGTTTATTGAACATTTTATTCTTAGTTAATTAGAATTAGTTGTAAAAGCATCTACTATTTAGTAGATGTTTTTTTTAAATATGATATTCTATATTAATAGATATCAATAAGAAAGAAGGTTGCAAAATGGCAGAATGGAACCCAAAACAATATTTGAAATTTGAAGAATATAGAACTCAACCGGCAAAGGATTTAACAAACAGACTTTTAAAGTATAAGCCTGATACAATTTTAGATATTGGGTGTGGGCCAGGAAATAGTACTGCCGTTTTAAAAGAAGCTTTTCCAAAGGCCTATATTAAAGGAATAGACAGTTCTGAAAATATGATAGAAAAAGCTAAAAGGACATATCCTAATATTGATTTTGAAATTTGCGATATAAATAATATAGAAAATAAATATGATTTAATATTCTCTAATGCTTGTATTCAATGGGTGCCGGACCACTATTCACTGATTCCTAAATTAATGGATAATATTGAAGAAAATGGAGTATTGGCAATCCAATTGCCAATTAATAAAGCTGAACCCTTGTATAGAACTATAGACGAGATAGTATTAGACCCTAAATGGAATTTTAATCATAAGAAAATACATAAAATTAACGCTTTAGAGTATGAAGAATATTTTAACATATTGGCGAAAAGCAGTAATGATTTTGAAATATGGATAACTCAATATTTACATAGAATGGAATCGTACCGAGATTTATTAGACTGGGTAAAGGGTACAAGTTTACGTCCTTATTTAGATGAGCTTTCAGAGAAAAAAAGAGTAGAACTGGAAAATGAAATTTTAAATCAAGTTGAAAAAGTTTATCCTTTAATGGATAATGGTGAAATTATTCAAGGTTTTAAAAGATTATTCTTTATTGCTAGGAAATAAATGCTATAAAATCATGTATTAGAAATATATTTTTGAATTTTAATTTTTTATTTGAGAGGGGATATATGAACAAATCACATCATTTATTAGAGGGCAACATTACAAAATCCATAACAAAAATGGCCCTGCCTTTAATGGGTATAGCATTTATTCAAATGGCTTACACACTAGTAGATTTAATTTGGCTAGGCAGGCTTTCAACAGCAGCAGTAGCAGCTGTTGGAACTTGTGGATTTTTTGTTTGGATGGCCCAAGCTATTACTTTAATTACAAAAACAGGAATGTCAGTAGGTTTATCTCAAGCCTATGGAAGAAGAGATGAAGAGGCAATAACAAAAACAACTATAAGCGGATTTCAAGTAAATTTAGTCCTGTGTATTATACTTATGAGTATATTTATAATTTTTAGAAAACCCTTATATGAATTTTATGGTTTGGAAAAAGCTGTTGAAAAATTAGCTTTAGAGTATCATATGGTAATTTCATGGGGGCTTATTTTTACATTTTTAAATCCATTTTTTGCTGCTATATTTTATTCACAAGGTAATAGTTCAACTCCTTTTAAAGTTTCAGTAATAGCCTTGGTCTTTAATATAATTGCAGACCCTATATTAATTTTTGGAATAGGACCTTTTCCTGAATTAGGAATGGCCGGTGCTGCAGTTGCAACAGTAATGGCGCAAGCAATAGGAACAATACTGTATATTTACATAGGAGTAAAGTATGGTGAATACTATGCTAAAATTAACTATTTTAAATCCTTAACGCCAAGATATATTATACAGACAATAAGATTGGGACTACCTGCATCAATACAGAGTTTAGTCCATTCTTTAATAGGTATAAAATTAAATCAGTATATTGCAATTTATGGAGCAGTGGGGGTAGCTACCTATGCAGTAGGCTCACAAATAGAATCAATATCATGGATGAGTTCAGAAGGATTTGCAACAGCATTTACATCTTTTTTTGGACAAAACTATGGCGCAAAAAACTTTGACAGACTGGATAAGGCCAAGAAAATTTGCATTAGACTTACTTTAGGAATTGGTTTATTAGGAACAGCAATAATGATATTTGGAAATAAATTTTTATTTAGAATTTTTACACCAAATGACCCTGCTGTAATAGCAGAAGGAAGTAAGTATTTAATAATTTTAGGTTTGACCTCAGCCTTAATGGCTTTGGAAATAGGAACTGGTGGTATGTTAAATGGACTTGGACTTACTAAATATCCGGCTATAAATGCAATAGTATTAAATGCAGCAAGAATTCCAATAGCATATTTTCTTATGAAGCTTTTAGGACTTACAGGAATTTGGGTAACAATGAGTTTATCCGGTGCTTTAAAGGGAATTGTAATAATTATAATATTTAAATATATTGAAAGAAGAACAAATGGATTTAGAAATAATATGGAAAAATTTCAAAGAGGTGTAAGGAGTTAGAATTTTTAATTAAGAAAAATTTTAATATAGGTAACTGCGTGTTTTTTAAGAGAATTTCATTTTGATTTTAATAATAAGTTCCGTTAGGGATTAGGGATAAATGTAAAAAGAAATTCTCTTTTTTATTTAGCAAGAATGTATTTTTTAAATTAATAGAAACTTAAAAACAATTAATCTTTAGTAAGTAACTTCTTATAGGTTAAGTCTATTCCCAAGGCTCCTAAAGGTGCAGTAATTAAAATTGACAAGACTGCAACTGTTAATATGATTTCTCCTGAAGAAAGTCCCATAGCAAGTGGAATACCACCAATTGCCGCCTGTACTGTTGCCTTTGGCATGTAGGCAATCATACAGAAGATTCTTTCCTTTATACTTAAATCGGTTTTTAGTAAACATAGAAAGACTCCAAATAATCTGAATATTAAAACTCCAAATATTAATATTATAGCTGAAAAACCGGCAGCAAAAGCATATTTTAAATCTACTGTAGCTCCAACTAAAACAAATAGTAAAATTTCAGCACCAACCCATAGTTTAGAAAACTTTGAGGATAATCTATTAGCTAAAACAAGGTGTTTTTTCTCTATGGTAATGGCTAAACTCATAATAGCCAATAGTCCTGAAAAAGGTATTATATTAGAAAAGTTGTCCTCTAATGTTACTAAAATAAAGGCAATTCCCAGCATAATAATTGTTTTTAGAGAATCCCTTAAATGAGTTTTTTTAAAAAATTCTGTTAGAATAAGGCCTAGAATAATTCCTACTAAAGCACCTGTAATTATTGAAAGAGGTATTTGTAGAAAACTAGAAGCAGTAATTGTTTCCCCTTGTGCTAAACCTGTTAGTATAGTAAAAATTACTATTACAAAAATATCATCAACAGAAGCACCAGCTAAAATTAGTTGGGGAATACTTTTTTCTGTTCCATAATTCTCATTCATTAATTTTAACATTTTAGGTATTATTACAGCAGGAGAAACTGCACCGACAACAGCTCCCATAATTGCAGCATCTAATACATTAATACCTAAAAGCTTTGGAGCCAATACTATCATTCCAAGCATTTCAAAACAAGCAGGAAGAAAGCACATTAGTATGGCTGGTCGTCCTACTTTTTTTAAATCTTCAATATTTAAAGAAAGACCTGCCCTTGTTAAAATAATTATTAAGGCTATTTTTCTTAAATCTGCAGAAATACTAAGTATTGAATTATCAATTAAATTAAGGGCGTAGGGGCCTAAAATAATTCCTGTTAACAACATTCCAATTAAGTTTGGTAACTTTAGTTTTTTGAAAATCTCTCCTAAAAATATTCCTAATATAAATATTAAAGCTAAACTAAATAACATATAATCCTCCTAAATAAAAAATGGTAGTCTCCTACAGAGACTACCATAAATAGACATGAAAAGACCTCTGTAAAAAACAGAAGTCATCAACTTTTTTAAAAAGTGGTTTTGGCTAGGCCAAGGGAGAACCTCATTCCCTAAAAAAATTATATTGTAATAAGAAAAATTTGTCAAATAAGTAGTAACTTGAAAAATATAGTATAAGATATATAATTTAATAGCTTGTATTTTTAATAAAAATAAAAAATAGGGGATAAAATGGCAAGAAGAAAAAAGAAAGAAATTATTGGTATTATTAAAGAAAATAGATTTCCAAATAAATCAATTATGGAAGTAGACAATAAAAAATATATATTTAAAGGTGGTATTAAGGGACAGGAAGTAAAAATAGTAGCACAAAGAAAAAAACGTGAACATATAGAAGGAAGATTTTTGGAATTAATAAGTAAGTCTGAAATAGAAAAAAGAATTCCTTGTCCACCTTTTGGAGTTTGTGGTGGTTGTGCTTATCAAACTTTAGAGTATGAAGATGAATTAAAACTAAAAAAAGAAATGTTAGAGAAATTATATTCTAATATTTATAATAAAGAAATTATCATAAATCCTAGTCCAAGTTCAACAGCCTATAGAAATAAAATGGAGTATAGTTTTGGAGACAAGGAAAAAGGTGGAGAATTAACCTTAGGAATGCATTCTAAAGGTAGATTTTATGAAATTTGTGAAACAGACAAGTGTAATATTGTTAACGGAGACTATGAAATAATTCGTAAAGCAGTACAAAATTATTTCAGAGAAAATAAGACGTTATTTTATAAAAAAAGAAACCACGAAGGATATTTAAGACATTTAATTGTTAGGTATTCTTTTAGTGAAAATGAATACATGGTAAATTTAGTTACAACTTCTCAAGAGGAATTAAACAAAAAAGAGTTTATAGAATTATTATTAAGTTTAAAATTAGATGGAAAAGTTAAAACTATAATTCATACAAGTAATGACTCTTTATCTGATGCAGTAGTTCCTGAAAAAGTAGATATTTTATTTGGAGATGGATATATAACTGAAAAATTATTGGAACTTGAATTTCAAATATCGCCATTTTCATTTTTTCAACCAAATCCAAAAGCTGCAGAAGTATTGTATTCAAAGGCCTTAGAGTTTTCCGGTGACATTAATAATAGAACAGTTTTTGACCTATATTCAGGAACAGGTACAATTGGTCAGATTTTTTCACAAAAGGCAAAAAAAGTAATAGGTATTGAAATAGTAGAGGAAGCTGTAGAAAAGGCAAAAGAAACATGTAAATTAAATAATATTTCCAATGCTGAATTTATAGCGGGAGATGTTCTTGAAAAAATAGAAGAATTAAAGGACCAAGCAGATATTATTGTACTAGACCCTCCAAGAGATGGAATACATCCAAAGGCGATTAAAAAAATAATTAATATAAAACCGGAAAAATTTGTATATATTTCCTGTAATCCAGTAACACAAGTAAGGGATTTGGAAATATTTTTGAAAAATGGATATAAATTGGAAAAACTTGAATTAGTAGACCAGTTTCCACGAACCGTTCATGTTGAAGCCGTAACACTGCTTACAAAGTAAGAAGTAGCAGGTCAGCAGATGGTTCTGCTCAATAAATAAAAGTTCTTGAAGAACCAGTTGCATCAGACCTACTAGAAAATCTTATAGAAAGATTTAAGTTAGGTCTAGATCATGCAAAGACTTCCCAAGAGCAAAAGTGATTGGCGAGAAGTCGACTGTTGAAGCCCTAGCCCTTCTTACGAAGTAAGAAGTGGCAGGTCAGCAGATGGTTCTTTTCAACAACTAAAGTTCTTGAAGAACCAGTTGCATCAGACCTACTAGAAAATCTCATAGAAAGATTTAAGTTAGGTCTAGATCATGCAAAGACTTCCCAAGAGCGAAAGTGATTGGCGAGAAGTCGACTGTAGAAGCCGTAACACTACTTGTAAAAAAGAAGGTTTAGTTAAATTGTAAACTGTAATTAGGTATGAGAAATTATATAGAAAAATTAAACTAAATTTAGGAAAAATGAAATTGGGTAATAAGTAATAGTATTATTTCATTGATTTTTATTATTTATTATAGAAAACTAACTAGGCAACTAAGGAAAAAAGATATAATGGAAAGTTTGTATATAAATCATAGATGAATTTATGAAAGACCTAGATATATTTAGAAAATTAAAAGGAGAGAGACAATGAGATTTATTTCATGGAATATTGATTCATTAAATGCAGCCTTAACGGCTGAATCGGCACGTGCCATATTAAGTAGAGAGGTATTGGATAAAATTATAAAGCATGAAGCTGATGTTATAGCATTACAGGAAACCAAATTAGCCAGTACTGGTCCTACAAAAAAACACTTGAAAATTTTAAAAGAAATGTTTCCGAATTATGAAATTGTATGGAGGAGTTCAGAAGAACCGGCACGTAAAGGTTATGCAGGTACTATGTTCCTATATAAAGAGGATTTAAAACCGATAGTTTCATTTCCAACTATAGATGCCCCAAGTACTATGGATTCAGAGGGGAGAATTATTACCTTGGAGTTTGAAGATTTTTATTTAACACAGGTCTATACACCTAATGCAGGAGATGGTTTAAATAGATTAGAGGAAAGACAGGAGTGGGATAGGAAATATGCTGATTATTTAGAAAATTTAGATAAAGAAAAGTATGTTTTAGCAACAGGTGATTTCAATGTAGCCCATAAAGAAATAGATTTGGCCCATCCTAAGAATAATATGCAATCTGCTGGATTTACTAAAGAAGAACGCCAAGGATTTACTAATCTTTTAGATAGGGGTTTTACAGATACATTCCGATACATCCATGGTGATGTTGAAGGAAAATACACTTGGTGGGCTCAAAGGGCTAAGACAAGTAAAATCAATAATTCAGGTTGGAGAATAGACTACTGGTTGGTTAGTAACCGTATTGCAGATAAGGTCATAAAATCCGATGTGGTAAATTCCGGTCCTAGACAGGACCATGCACCTATCTTATTGGAAATTGACTTGTAGTAGCTTTATACAATAAGTTAAATAGTAACCTAAGCTAATTATTTTAAAGGAGACTTACTTCTTTAATAAATCGACAAAATTATAGCCTAGTATAATTATATGTAATGGAGTTTAAAATTGAAATTGTATAAGGTCAAGATGCTATATATAAAAGTATTTTGACCTTATTTTGATATAATGGAGTAAAGATAAAATATATAAGGGGTGTTATATATGATTGAGAAAATACCTAGTTCAAAAGATATGATAGATTTAATAGGAGAAGAACTGTATAAGGTGTGGATAAACTTAAATGATGCAATTAGCCAAAAATATGAAATGGATTGTCTTTGGAATAGTGGAGGAAAAGCATGGACCTATGAATATAAATACCGCAGAGGCGGTAAAACACTTTGTGCACTCTATGCAAAAGATAATAGTATTGGGTTTATGGTTATCTTTGGTAATAATGAGAGATTAAAATTTGAAGCTGAAAGAGTTACATATTCTGAATCTGTTCAAAAAATTTATGATGAGGCGAAAACTTATCGTGATGGGAAATGGATAATGTTTGAACCAAAAGATACTTTAATGTTTGACGATTTTATGAGATTACTTGCAATAAAAAGAAGACCAAACAGAAAATAAGATATTATAATTAATTAACTTCTAATATGAAAAGATATACAGCCTTCTTAAGAGGCGTAAACATAAGTGGAAGAAATGAAGTATCAATGGCAGATTTAAAAAAAGAATTTGAAAAACTTGGTTTTAAAGAGGTTAAAACATATTTAAACAGTGGCAATGTTGCTTTTTCAAGCAGTGAAGATGACATATTTAAACTTACAAGATTGATTAAAACAATGATAAAAAGTCAGTTTGGCTTTGATATCCCCGTTTTTACAATATCAAAGGAGGATCTTGAAGATATTTTACTCCATGCACCGGAATGGTGGGGGAATGACAATAAAGAAATCTATGATAATTTAATTTTTATTATGCCACCAGCTACATTTTCTGATGTATTCAATGAAAATGGAGAACCTAAAGAAGGTTTAGAAAAGATTAGTAACTATAAAGAAATTATATTTTGGTATTTTAATAGAAAAAATTATCAAAAAACAAATTGGTGGTCAAAGACAGCAAGTACAAACATCAGCACTAAATTAACAATAAGAACTGCCAACACTGTTAGAAAGATAGTTGGAATGTAATTTTTAACTTTAGTTTGTAGGTCATAATTGAGCTATTTTCATGATGTCAAAAATATAAACATTTAAAGGTTGTATAATTATTTAGGATGTGTTCAAATGAAAAATTTTAAAAGAAATGATGCTTATTTTTCTTTGTGTGGGTTAAACTGTGGATTATGTAATATGAGATTAAGTGGGCATTGCCCAGGTTGTGGTTGCGGGGAACACCATTCATGTTCCATTGCTAAATGTAGTTTAAATTATGAAGGAATTAAATATTGTTTCCGGTGCAATGAATTTCCTTGTGAAAAATATAAGGATGCAAGTAAATATGATTCTTTTATTACCCATATGCACCAATTTAAAGATATTGAAAAATTCCAAGTAATAGGTGAAGTAGCTTATAGTAATGAACAGATTAAGAAAGTGGAAATTTTAAATTTTTTACTAGAGAATTATAATGCAGGAAGACAAAAAACATTCTTTTGTTTAGCTGTAAATCTTTTAGAATTAGAAGATATACAAGAGATAGTTAAACAATTAGAGACAAATGAAGATTTAGAAAAGATGGAGTTTAAAGAAAAGGCATTATATGCTGTAAATCAATTTAAAAAGTTTGCAGATGATTATGGAATAATCTTAAAATTAAGAAAAAAATAAATTAAGAATAAAATAGAAATTTTTAAATAAGGTCAAAATACTAGGTATTTAAAGTATTCTGACCTTATTTTGTTATAATGAAATAAATTAGGATTACGTAGCTATATATAATCAAGTTATAAAGTGAAAAATCATTGAGTTATGTTTTCATATGTGGATAAAAGCAAAAGACTTAGCTACAGATAATATATAGATTATATACGATTATATTGTGCATAGATAGTCGGATGAATATCGATAGACTTTGGTAATATCTATTCTGAAGGGAGGTTATTTTATGGATTCTTTAATTAATATGAACAATGCCATAGCATATATTGAGAAAAATTTAAATAACGATATTGATTATAGTCAAGTAGCTAAAATAGCATGTTGCTCAGAATATCATTTTAGACGGATGTTTTCTTTTCTATCGGGAATAAGTCTATCGGAATATGTTCGTAGAAGAAAATTGACACTAGCTGCAGTTGATTTAAAAAATTGTAACGCAAGAATTATTGACATTGCAGTTAAATATGGTTATAATTCTGCAGATTCATTTACAAGAGCATTTTACAATATCCATGGTATACTTCCATCAGAAGCAAGGAAAGATAATGTTAAATTAAAAGCATATCCTAAAATGACCTTTCAACTTTCAATTAAAGGAGGTATGGAATTGAATTATCGTATTTTAGAAAAAGAATCTTTTAATCTTGTGGGATTTAAAAGAAGAGTTCCTGTTATTTTTGAAGGAGTTAATCCGGAAATTGTAAAAATGAATGAACTTTTAACAGTAGAAGCAATTAAAAAACTAAAGGAAATTTCTAACGTTGAGCCAATGGGAATTATTAGTGCATCTACTAATTTTTCAGAAGGAAGAATGGAAGGAAAAGGAGAGTTAGATCATTATATTGGAGTAGCAACTAGCAATAAATGTGAAAGTGGTTTTGATGTATTAAAAATTGATGCAAATACTTGGGCAGTATTTGAGTCCATAGGACCATTTCCGGAAACCCTTCAAAATATTTGGGGAAGAATATATTCTTAGTGGTTTCCATCTTCAGGTTATGAACTAGTTGAGGGACCAGAAATATTATGGAATGAAAGTGCTGATACATCAAGAACAGACTATAAAAGTGAAATTTGGATTCCTGTGAGAAAAAAATAGTTGGAACTACAGAAAATGCGATTAAGTATAAATACTTAGTCGCGTTTTTGCATAAATAGAAAGAGGTAAAATATTTTTGAGTAATGAGAAATTAATTGTTAAAGACATGGGACAGAATTAATTAATAAATGAAATAATTTTATTAGTGACATACCTTTAATAACAGTTTAATTTTGACAAGTGAATTTTAACATGATATCATGAAAAAATATATTGTATATTAACTTGATATTTCAGTTAACAAACAAGGCGTTCTAAAGTTACCCCTAGGGTATAGCATTGACTATATGGTAGCTTAAGGAACGTTTTTTATAATTCAAGGAGGCTAAGACATGGATAATAGGACAATGAATAAAAATATTACAAAATCTTTACTTGTTTTTACCATTCCATTAATTTTAAGTGGGCTATTTCAGCAGTTATTTAATTGGGTTGATGCTTTCATTGTCGGTAATGTTGAAGGTGAAATGGCTTTAGCCGGAATAGGTGCAACTACATCTATCTATAATTTATTTATTACTGTTATAATAGGTTTTACCTCTGGTTTAGCAGTACTATCTGCCCAACAATACGGAAGGGGATTAGATAAAAAAATAAAGACCACTTTATCATCATACTCTATAGTGTTAGGGATAATATTTATAATAGTTTCTATTGTAGGGATTATTTTTACAAATAGAATTTTAATTATTATGAATACTCCAAAAAATATATTTTCAAGTGCGAAAAGTTATATGGAAATTATGCTAATAGGTATACCATTTCTTGCTATATATAATACATATTCTGCTGTTCTACGTGGTATTGGTAATAGTAGGGCACCATTTTTTTCCATATTGGTTTCTTCTGTGGCAAATGTAGTACTGGATATTCTTTTAGTTGCTGTTTTTCGTTATGGGGCAGCCGGCGCTGCTATAGCAACAGTAGTTTCACAAATAGCAATGACAATATTCATTATTGGATATACTAAAAAAAATTATCCGAAACTTAGTTTTTCTCTTTCCGATAAAAATATTTTAGATTTAGATTCTTTTAAGGAAGGAACTAGGTTTGGTTTACCTCCTGCTATTCAGTCCGGAGTAAGTTCAATAGGAAATGTTTATCTTCAACAGTTTATGAATGGTTTTGGCGAGCAGACAGTTGCAGCTATTACAACAGCCTATCGTGTTGATAGTGTAATTTTTCTTCCTATAATTAACTTTAGTTCAGGTATTGCAACAATTGTTGCACAAAATATTGGAGCTGGTAATAAAAAGCGGGCAAAAAAAGTATTTAAAATTGGAACTATTTTGATGGTATTTATATCCCTAAGTTTAACTTTTTTAGTCCTTATATTAGGTAAATATTTAATTGCAATATTTGGCTTAACAGCTGAATCTGTAGCTATTGGAAAATCTTTTTTCTATGCAATCTCTCGTTTTTACTTGATTTATGGTCTTAGTATGGCTATTAGAGGTTATTTAGAGGGAAATGGTGATATGCTTTTTTCCGGTATTATCGGCATACTATCCCTACTTGTAAGAATTGTTTGTTCTTATGCCTTTAAGCCGGTATTTAATAATATGGTAGTTGCCTACGCTGAAGCATTTTCATGGATTTTCTTATTAGTAGTATTTATTTTACGTCTTTATCAAAAAAATAGGAAAGAAAAATTGGAAGTTTAGTTTACATTGAAGTTAATATTATTAGCAACAATTTTATTTTCTAAAGAACATTAAAATTAAAAGGATTTAATGTTCTTTTTTTGTAGGAAAATATAATAATCACTTGTATAATAATTAATAGTAGAGATGGATAAATAAAGAAACTGGTATAGTTAGCGAAGATTTAATGTACTTATAAATTAATAATGGAGAGAATAATGAAAATCAAAAAAATTGAGAATATTTCAGGAGAATACTTAGAAAAAGTGGAAGGAACAAATGAATGGTATTTTCAAAGTCATTTTAAGGGAGAAGTGATAGATCTTTATGAAGTTGAGGGGCTTTATAAAGAAGGATATAACTTTGAAGGAAAGAATATAAGAATAATTCATTTTCCGGATGGTGAAGTATATATACCTTTTTCTCTACAAGAGAATGTATATATAGAAAATCCTCTATGGGATGGTGAAATATTTTGGATTTTAAGAGTAGATTTTTCAAATGAATTAATAGAAATTTGGAAATATTTTCCAAAAGAAGATAAATTAGAGAAAGAGACTGTCGTGTTTTTGTCTGAAATAAGAGATTGTTATAATTTGAAAATACAGCTAAATCCAATTACACTTTATAGACAAGATGGGGTTATTTTAGATATAATATGGCCGGAAAAAAAGATTATAGAGATGGAGGACTCTGAAAGTTTTTATTACAGAGATAATGATAAGCTATATTTTAATAAATGGATAGAGGAGCCTTATTTTTATAATTCTTCTGAGGAAGTTGCTGTTAAATATCATTATTATGAAGAGGTTGTAGTAAGGGATTTAAAAACAGGTAAGGTTAAAAGTAGATTTAAAGGAAGTATGGTAAGAATGCCTAATGGAACTTTTTGGCTAGTATAGTGGAAAATATTGGAGAAAAATATGAATAGAAATAATTTGTTGAAAATCTTAAAGAATTGTGAAAAGAACAAGGAAATTATAAGGCTATATTTTAAATATGAGGACAATTATTATTACTATATACCTTTAAAAATAAATGAAGAATTCTTATTAGGGGCTGTGGAAGATGATTTTTATTAGATGGATATTCTGTTAGAAGAATAAAGGATATTAAGTCGGCAGAATTAAGAGATGATTTAACAAGTACTATTATTAAAAAGGAAGCTATTCTAGAGAAACTTGTAATTCCTGAAATAGATTTAAATAGTTGGGAAAATATATTTTATAGTTTAAGTAAAGTAAATAAAAATATAATTATAGAAGATGAGTATAATGAAGAATTTTGGATTGGAAAAATTAGTGATATAAATAGGGATTATGTATTGTTTAAATATTTTGATGCAGATGGAATTTGGAGTGAAGAACCTGTGAAAATAGGGTATAATATAGTTACATCAATAACTTTTAATTCACGTTATGTTGATGTATTTTCAAAATATGTTTAAGAAAAGGAAATCTTAAGTGAAGTAAACTATGGAAATAAATACTAAAGATTTAGTAAGAGAAGAGTTAAATAAACTAAAAGAAAATCCAAGATTCTTTGAAATGGATAAGGTTTTACAACATGGAAGTACAACTGTATTGGAACATAGTATAAAAGTAGCTTATTTAAGTCTTGCTATTGTTAGAAAATATAGGTTAAAAGTAAATTATAAATCTTTAATAAGAGGGGCTTTACTTCATGATTATTTTTTATACAATAGAAAAGATAATATTCATGAAGGTTTTCATGCTTTTACACATGGGAAAACAGCAGTAAATAACGCAAAAAAAGATTATGAAATTAATAAAATTGAGGAAGATATAATATTAAGACATATGTTTCCTTTAACAATTACTCCACCAAAGTATAAGGAAAGCTGGATAGTTTGTCTAGCAGATACACTTTCAGCTACAAAGGAGTTTGCTTTAGGTGGAAAGGAAAAAATATTTACTATATTTAATAGAATAAAAGAGGTACAATGAAAAATATTGAATATAAAAGAATGATTATTAATGAAATAAAATCATTAAAGGAAGATTCCAGATTTATGGAAACTGTTAATTTTATGCAACATGGAAATACATCTGTATATGAGCATAGTTTAAGAGTTGCTTATATTAGTTGTAAAATTGCATATAAATTAAAAGCTAATGTTGACTATAAAACCCTAGTAAGAGGAGCGCTTTTACATGATTACTTTCTTTACGATTGGCATGATAAAAATGCTCATGAAGGTTGGCATGGTTTTAGACATCCAAGAAAAGCTTGGAAAAATGCAAAAAAGGAATTTGACTTAAATAAGGTAGAAGAAGATATTATTTTAAAGCATATGTTCCCATTAGTACCGCTGTTTCCATTATTTAAAGAAAGTTGGATAGTTTGTTTAGCTGATAAAATTTCTGCAGTTTATGAAACTATGGAAAGAAAAACAGTACAAGCTTAGTATATAAAATAAAAAATGCTGCATAATAACTGCTATGCAGTATTTTTATACTATAAATAAATTAGGAATAAAATGGATAAGATAAAATATTTAGAAAAAGAACTTTTTAAAATAAAAAATGGATTTAAAATAATAGAAAAGCAAGCAAAAACAGATTATAGTAACTATACTGATTTAGAAATTAGAAATCTTGCATATAAGTCCTACAAGTCAAAAATTTATCAGGTAAGGATGTATGGCGTATTTTTATTAGGATATTTATCTGGAAATACCCAAGAGCTAGACTTCTTAAGAGATGAAGTTTCAAAAGATGAAAACTGGAGAGTACAGGAAATACTGGCAAAATCATTTAATGAATATTGTAGCAAATTTGGCTACGAAAAGTCTTTAACTATAATAGAAAACTGGCTTGAAAACAATAACCCAAATACAAGAAGGGCTGTTACAGAAGGTCTTAGAATTTGGACTAATAGGCCATATTTTAAAGAAAATCCCAAGGAGGTAATATTAAGACTATCTATATTAAAAGAAGATGAAAGCGAATATGTTAGAAAGTCCGTTGGTAATGTAATAAGGGATATAAGTAAAAAGCATCCTATATTAATAAATGAAGAATTAAAAACTTGGAAATTAAACAATAAAAAAATTATACAAGTTTATAAACTTGCAAATAAATTTATACAGGAGGAAAAATGAAAGAAACTTTTGCTGTACCTTGTGTTGGAGCTATTATAGAAAAGGAAATAAATGGCGAAAATACATATTAATTCAGGAAAGAGAAAAAGAAGAATACTATAATCAAAATGGACTTTTGGAATTTCCCGCAGGTAAAATTAGAGAATATGAGAACATATTTGAAGCATTAAGACGGGAAGTAAGAGAGGAAACAGGGTTAACAATTACTAAAATTTTAGGGGAAGAAGAAGTTTTTCATACAGAGGTAAATGGGAATAAAGTTATAAATTTTACCCCTTTTTGTGTAAGTCAAAATATGTCCGGCTTATATTCAATAGTTTTAAATGTTTTTATCTGTTATGCAGAAGGGGAATTATTGGAAAAAACCGATGAAAGCATTAATATAAGATGGGAAAAAGTTGAAGAAGTAAAAAGAATGTTACAGGAGAATAAAGAACAATTTTTCCTTATGGATATAACTCCGTTAAATAAATATTTGAACATAAAATAAAGGACTTTCTAACTAGAAAGTCCCTTGTTTTTGTGTAGTTTAACTGATAAAAAATATTTTTTATAATATTTTACAAAAAATAAAATTGCAAATATTGCTGTAACTGTTTCTGCAATAGAGTGACCAAACCAAATTACATTTGCTCCTAAAAATATAGGAAATATTAAATTAAATATAGGAAGTACTATTAATCCTCTAGATAAAGATAATACTAATGCTGATTTTGTTTCCCTTACAGATTGGAAGAAGGAAATAAATAAAATATTTAAACCAGCAAATACAAATCCCCAAAAATACAATAGGGTTTTGTCATAGGTAAAGTTTATTAACTCTATATCATCTGGTGAGAAAATTGTTATAAAAGGTTTAGCAAATAATACAACTAGTACATATATTAAAATCCCGATTCCTGTTACAGCCTTAACAGAGAAGTTAATAAGATCTTTATTTCTTTTTGCATCTTCTCTTCCATTAAAATAGCTGAAAATAGGTTGTAGTCCCTGAGAAATTCCCAAGAATACCGTAAGAATTATTAAACTTAAATATCCTATAACTAAATAGGCAGCTAATCCTATTTCTCCGTAACCATTTTTAATTATTGTGTAATTATATATAAATGTAACTATACCAATGGTAAATTCCATTATAAAAGCAGGGAATCCTAAAGTAATCATTCTTACAATTTCTCTTACTTTTTCAACTAAATGTGAAATTATAGGTTTTGTAAAATATAGGAATCCTTTTTTAGATATAAAATGTGGCAATAGTATAAGTACACTAAAAATTGGTCCTAAAGCAGTTGCTAAAGCTGCTCCTGCAATTCCCATATTTAATGGATACATAAATACATAGTCTAAAACAATATTTGATACAGAACCAACTACTAAAGCAATCATTGCTAATTTTGGTTTATTGTCATTTCTAGCTAGTCCACTAAGTAGAAAGCTAAACAATAAAAATGGTGAAAAAGTTAGTATATACCATAAATATGTTACAGCCTGGTCGTGAATATCTGGAGTAGAACCTAGTAGGTTAGCTATTCCATTAATGAATATATTTCCAAAAACCACAATTATAATACTAATTAATCCTAAAACTAAAATTGATAAATTAAAAGTTTTATTAGCATCTTCGTTTTTGTCTTTACCTAAGTAACTGGATATTATAATTCCAGCTCCAGATGAAACTGCTAATGATATTGCTATTAAAAACTCAACAACAGGAACTGATACAGCAGCAGCAGCCATTGCATCCCTTCCTAAGCGGTTACCAATAAAAATACCATCAACTATTAAATAAACCGAATTTAGTAAAAGTCCAAACATCTGCGGTAAAGCATATTTAATAAACAGTTTAAAAGAATTTTCTTTGTACATAAAAGCCTCCGAATCATTATTTTAAATTGCCTAAATAAAAAGACCAGTGTTGTGCAACACTGGCCTACTACACAAAAAAATCCCCGGCGGGAAGTTAGTATATAAGATAATATCACATAGAAATGGTAGAGTCAATAAAACTATATATTCTCTTGTACAATATAATTTCATAAGAAAAACCCCTTTTATTTAATAAAGGGATTTTTAGCTTTTTAACTATAGAGTTATTATTTCATAATTAGAATTAATATAAGGTTCCATTGGTGGATGTCCTAATAAATCTCCATTAAAGGTCAGATTTGTATTTTCTTTAATAAAATCATATACTCCCATTTGTTTTGAACAAGCTTCACAAACAGAATCAATTAAGTTTAATTCAACAACCTGTTTAAATAAAGGGTTGTCTTTTTCCGTCATTGTTTTCACCAATGCAGTAGATTTTCCCTCAATAACAATTTTTGTGTCTATGCCTTTCTTATGCATATCAATTGCGTTAAATAATAGATGTAGAAAACACATTTCTTCACCTTGAAAAGCAAAAAATACTACTTTTTTCATTTATTTCCCCCTCCTTCATAAGATTATAGATATATATTACCCTTTTATTATAGGGAAAACTCAAATATGTATTTATGCTATATAAAAAGTCAAGAAGTTCTGATATTATATTAAATAACATAAAAAGGAGAAATTATGAAGAGGAAAAAGATTTTTGGATTAATAATTATTATAATAGGAATTATATTTATTTTTATTACACCTATTATGAAATTTTTTATAAATAATAAAGTTGATAACACATTAAATGAATTTGAAGAATTAAAAGTAGAAGAAATTGAAAACAATAATCAAGAAGAAGGTGATTTTGATTTTGAAAATATTAGTGAAATTTCACCATCTAAGGTTTTACTTAATCCTGGGAAAATTAATAAAAATTTAATAGTAGGACAAATAGTAATTCCTAGTTTGGATTTAAACCTTACTATATTTAAAGGCTTAAGTGAAAATGAATTATTTGCCGGTGTAGGAACAATGAAAAATAATCAGGTTATGGGGGAAGGAAACTATGCTATAGCCGGACATTATGCAGAAAATAACACCTTATTTGGAGATTTAACATCAATAGAAATTGGTGATACAGTAAAAATAACAGATAAAAATAATATTTATGAATATAAAATATATGACACAAAAGTTGTTGACCCTAACCAAATAGATTTAATAGAGGACACAGAAGCAGAAAAAAGAGGTAATCCAATAATTTCCTTAATGAATTGTTATTATGAAGGGAAAAAATTTACCGGAAATAGATTTTTTGCCCTTGGCGATTTAGTTAGTGTTAAGGAGTATACGGAAAAAGAAATGATAAGAAAATAAATCATAAAACACCAAGTATGTAGTTATTGTGCCGACTCCCAAAAGTTAGACCAAAAATCTAACAATTAGGAGGTCGGTACATATACTTGGTGTTTTTACGTTTATTGGTAGATTAGTTTACTTTTTAATTGCTCATAATTAAAATTTTTACTAGAATCTATTTTTTCAGTAAGTAAATAATCAATATCGCTATGGGATGCTAGATTAATATAGGAATTATAGCCGAATTTTGTTGAATCTGCCAACATTAGTTTTAATTTTGAATTGTTGATCATGTTCTTTTTTATTTGGGCTTGCTGGTAATCGGCTTCATAATAGCCATTATTATCTAAGCATTTACAAGAAAGTAAGCATAAATCTGCATTAAAATCCTTAACAAAAGCAGAAGCATATTCGCTAACTATTGAAAGTGAATTGGTTTTTACTACTCCTCCTGTTAAAAAAACTTCAACATTATCTGAATATCGTAGCTCAGTTGCTATTTTAATACCGTTTGTAATAACTTTCATATTATGAAATGATGATACATATTCGGTTATAAAGTATAAAGTTGAAGATGAATCAATAAAAATTGACATATCATCTCGTAAAAATTTTGAGGCTAAATTACAAATTCTTTTTTTAGCTTCTTTATTATCTAAGGCTCTTAGAGTAGCAGAAAATTCTGTTGTAGTGTTAGTAATTAAAGTTGCACCACCGTGGGTTCTTCTAAGTAATCCGTTTTTTTCTAATTCCAAAAGATCCCTTCTAATAGTTGAAGGACTACAGTATAGGATTTTGCATAATTCCTTTACACTAATATTCTTTTTTTCATATAGTATATTTTTTATTTGATGGATTCTTTCCTCAGGTATCATATAGCCTCCTTTGAATAGATTTGAAGATTTTTGAATGATTTTATGTAACTATATGTATATATTATCATAATATCATTCAAAAGAGTAAAAATAATAAAATGATGTTATAATTATAACAAGAAAGTTGGTGATGTAATGAAAAAAGTTCTTGCTATTGATATGGGTGCAACATCTATTAGAGGAGTTATTGGATATATTCAAGATGAAAAATTAAAAATTGAAACCATTGGTAGATTCACACATGAAATAGTAGATTATGAAGGAAGAAAACGTTGGCAATGGGATAAAATAATTAACAATATAATTGAAATGATTTTAAAACATAGTGGAGAAATTTCCAGTCTAGGAATTGACACATGGGGAGTGGACTTTGGACTGCTTAATAAAGAAGGTAGGCTCATAGAAAATCCTATTTCCTATAGAGATATAAAAAATAGTTTAGGAATTGAATATGCAGAAAAATATATGTCCAAAGAAGAAATCTTTTTAGAAACAGGAAATCAAATAATGGGTATTAACTCTTTATTTCAATTATTAGCATATAGAAAATTAAATCCAAATACATACAAGGACATAGATAAAATATTATTTTTACCGGATTTAATAAATTACATATTAACAGCAGAAATTTGTTCTGAATTGACAATAGCATCTACAAGTCAAATGTTAAATATAAAAGAACAAAATTGGAATTTTGAGATGCTGAAAGAATTTTCTATAAATAAAGATATACTTCCTAAAATTATAAAAAACAAGTCTATAATTGGAAAAACAAAAAACTCTATAGATGAAAGATTAAAAGAAACAAATATAGATGTAATTTCAGTTGCATCACATGATACAGCTAGTGCAGTATACTTAACTAAAGCTTATAATGACAAAGAATATGCTTTTTTGTCCAGTGGGACTTGGTCCTTAATAGGTTGCTGTACAGAAGAGGCAATAATTAATAAGGATGTATTTAAATCTGAATTAACAAATGAAATTGGATTTGATTCAAAAAACATGTTCTTTAAAAATATAACAGGTCTTTATTTAATCGAAAGATTGAGAAAGGAATTAAAGGATATTTATAAAATCGATTTTGATTATTCATATATAACCGATTTTGTAACAAAAACTGAACCGTTTGAAGCTTATGTCGATACTGACTATGTAGATTTTACAAATGAAGAAATATCTATAATTGAATCTATAGAAAAATATTTATTAACTACAAAACAAGAATTATTAGATGATAAACGTAAATATTTTAGAGTAATATATGAAAGTTTAGTATTTAAATATAAAGAAATAATAAATGAAATAGAAAAAATAATAGGATATAAGTTTAAAGGGATTCATATTATTGGTGGAGGTGCCAAGGCTGAGTTTCTATGTCAAATGATAGCAGATGGATTAAACAAAAAAGTTTTAGCAGGACCTTACGAAGCTACTGCAATAGGTAATATATTAGTACAGTTAGCAGTAGTTGAGAGTGAAAAAATGAATATAGATGAAATTATAAAAAATACTTACAAGGTAAAGGAATATCTACCAAAAAATTGTGAGGACTGGATAAGGTAAAGTAATTAATTAAATAACAGGAGGGAAAGATGAAATATCCAAAAATAGGAATAAGACCGGTAATTGATGGAAGATGGGGCGGAGTAAGAGAAAGCCTTGAAATTCAAACGATGAATATGGCTAAAAATGCAAAAAAACTAATAGAGGACAATATAAAATACGCTGATGGAACAGCTGTAAAATGCGTTATTTCAGATTCTACTATTGGTGGTGGAGCAGAGGCTGGCAAATGTGCAGAAAAATTTGCAAGAGAAAATGTAGTAGCAACATTAACAGTAACTCCTTGCTGGTGTTACGGAACTGAAACAATGGATTTAGACAATAATACAATTAAAGCAGTATGGGGTTTTAATGGTACAGAAAGACCGGGAGCAGTTTATTTAGCAGCAGTTATGGCAGCTTATGCTCAAAGGGGTTTACCGGCATTTTCAATATATGGAGAACATGTTCAGGATTTAGACGATACAACAATACCTGAAGATGTAAAAGAAAAAATATTTAAATTTGCAAAAGCGGCAATTGCTGTAGGACAAATGAAAGATAAGGCATACGTTAATATAGGATCAATATGTATGGGAATTGCAGGTTCAGATGCAAATGCAGAATTCTTCCAAAAATATTTAGGAATGAGAACTGAATGGGTAGACATGACAGAAATATTAAGAAGAATGAAACTTGAAATATATGATAAAGAAGAATATGAAAAAGCATATGCATGGATAAAAGCCAATTGTACAGAAGGACAAGATATTAATAAAGGGAAAGATTTTCCTGATATTATAAAAAAATCCAAGGTAGTAGATCCTGACAAAGATTGGGAATTTATTGCTAAACATGCAATAATTGTACGAGATATTATTGAAGGAAATCCAAAATTAAATGAATTGGGATGGCATGAAGAGGCATTAGGAAGAAATGGTATAGCAGGTGGATTCCAAGGACAAAGACAATGGACCGATTGGTTACCTAATGGTGATTTTACAGAAGCTATAATGGCATCTACATTTGATTGGAATGGCGCAAGAAAACCTATGGCATTTGCAACTGAAAATGATACTTTAAATGGAGTATCTATGTTATTAGGAACTCTTATAACAAATAAGGCACCTTTATTTTCAGATGTTAGAACCTACTGGTCACCTGAAGCGGTAAAAAGAGTTACCGGTAAAGAACTAGAAGGAAAAGCTAAAGATGGAATAATACATTTAATAAATTCCGGAGCAACAGCATTAGATGGCACAGGAGCAGCTAAGGATGAAAATGGTAATGGTGTAATGAAAGAGTTCTGGAATATGACAGAAGAGGATATTAAAGCTTGTTTGGAAGCTACAAGTTGGGATAGGGCAAATTATGAATATTTTAGAGGTGGCGGTTTTTCATCTCATTTTAAAACCGGTGCAGAAATGCCACTTACTATAATAAGAGTAAATATTGTTGATGGAGTAGGTCCAACATTGCAAATAGCAGAAGGATATACTTGTGTAATAGATGAAGAAATTCATAAAATATTAGACGAAAGAACAGATAAAACTTGGCCAACAACTTGGTTTGCACCAAGATTAGGAGTTAAAGGCTTTGAAACGGTTTATGATGTAATGGCTAAATGGGGAGCAAATCATTGTGCATCAGTATATGGACATGTAGGTGCTGATTTAATTACTTTAGCTAGTATGTTAAGAATACCTGTAGTTATGCATAATGTTCCGGATGAAAAAATATTTAGACCACATTCTTTTAATGGATTTGGAACTAAGGATTTAGAAGCTTCTGATTTTAGAGCTTGTGAGTATTATGGACCAATGTATAAATAAGGAGATAGTATGTTAAAAAATATTCCTAAAAATTAGTAGAATGTGTAATAAGAATATATTTATATGAGATATAAGACTGTTAATTATAAGTAGAAAGAGTTAGAGTTGTGAAAAATAAAGATATTGATATTTATACTATATGTTATTATTAAAGTAAGATGGATTCCAGAGAAACAACTCTATTGTTATATGAATAAAATAAAGGACCTAATAGGTCCTTTATAAAATGGGAGGATTAAAATGTTAATGGAAGAAGCTCGTTATGAGCTAATAAAATATGGAAAGAAACTAGTTGAAACAAATTTAACTAAAGGTACTGGTGGAAATTTAAGTGTCTATGATAGAGAAAAAGAATTAATGGCAATTACTCCATCGGGAATTGATTTTTTTGAAATAAAACCAGAAGATATAGTTATAATGAATAAAGCTGGTGAAATTGTAGAAGGAAATAGGGTTCCATCAAGTGAATGGGAAATGCATAAAATTCTTTATGACAATAGGGATGATATAGATGCGGTAATTCATGCCCATACGACTTTTGCTACGGTTATAGCATGTTTAAGATGGACATTGCCTTCAACTCATTATATGATTGCAGTTGCCGGTAAAGATGTAAAATGTGCCGAATATGCTACTTTTGGTTCTACGGAGTTAGCTAAAAACTCCTACGAAGCCATGAAAGGAAGAAAAGCAGCATTACTTGCAAATCATGGAATGATTGCTGGAAGTACCGACCTATTAAATGCATTTAATATTGTGGAGGAAGTAGAGTATTGTTCAGAGGTATATTATAGAGCTAAGTCTATAGGAGAACCTATTATATTGGATGATGATGAAATGGATAGAATGGCTATAAAATTTAAAACATATGGACAAAGAAAATAATTTATAATAGTAGAAAAGTTTTAATAGGGAGTGCACCTTAAAAGTAAGTTATTAGGATTAATTTTTAGGTGTACTTTTTTATATGTGCAAATAATTATATAACAAATATATTATGAAAGAGAAACGAAAGAAAACGAAAGAAAAATATTGACATTTGAAATAAAATGATATATTATGAAAGAGAAATGAAAGGAAAAGAATATGCTTAATTTAGAAAGAACAAATTTAGTGTTACAGCTATTAGAAGAAAACGATTCTGTAACAGTGAAACAACTTAGTAAGGTGTTTGATGTTTCAGAAGTTACCTCTAGAAAAATACTTAATGAAATGGATAGTAAAGGTTTGTTAAAAAGAACTAGAGGCGGGGCTGTTAACATTGATTATCCAGTAATAGAGAGAGATGAAGATTATAAAGAAAAGTTAAATGTGTCCGAGAAGAAATCGATTGCTAAAAAAGCATATGAACTTATAAATGACCATGAAAATCTATTTATAGATGCAGGTTCTACTACTTTAGAACTTGTGAGGTTAATAAAATATGGCACTAAAAGAAATATAACCATCATTACTAATGCACTAAATATTGCATATGAATTAAGAGCTAGTTATGATATTGAAGTTATTTTTATTGGAGGAGTCTTAAGACATAAAATAATGTCTTGTGTAGGAGGAATTGCAGAAAATATAATTAATGACTTTAATTTTGATAAATTATTTTTAGGAATAAATAGTATTGATCTTAAATTTGGGATATCTACTCCAAATCTATATGAGGCTCAAATAAAGAAAAAAATGATACAATCTTCTCAAAAAAGTATTTTATTATGCGATTCAACTAAGTTTGGTCTGAAAAGTATGAGTAGAATTTGTTCAATTGAAGATATAGACTTAATAATTACAGATAACAAATTAAAAAATAAATATATAAATGGATTGAAAGAAATGGGAATCAAATATATTTTAACTTAATAAATGGAGATGAATATGATAAAAATTATTAATGAACCCGACAATATGATTTCTGAAATGCTTGAAGGATATTTAAAAATATATGATGAACTATTTGAAAAAGTACCAGAAACTATGGCTTTTACATATAAGAAACATAAACCGAATACAGTTCCAATAATTATAGGAGGAGGTTCGGGATTGGAGCCATGGTTGATCGGTTATGTTGGACATGGATTGGCTACCGGAGCTGTTTTAGGTAATGTATTTACAGCTCCACCTGCGAAAAGTATAATAAACACTGCTAAAAATTTATACAATGACAGAGGGGTTTTATTTTTAGCAACTAATCATATGGGAGATGTTTTGAATTTTGGATTAGTCAAGGATTTAATAGAGTTAGAAGGTATAGAGAGTGAATGTATATTTGTGGCAGATGATATTAGCTCTGAAAAACTAGAGAAAAAATCTGAAAGAAGAGGTGTAGCAGGTATTGCATTAGTCTTGAAAATTGCAGGTTCTGCTAGCTATGAAGGACTATCTTTAGAAGAAATTTATAGAATTACTAACAAGGCTAACAATAATACCTACACTTTAAGCGTAACAACATCTCCAGGATACTTTCCTAGTTCGGGGAGACCGATGTTTGAAATGGAAGAAGGTTTTATAGAGTATGGAATGGGTTTTAATGGGGAGCCAGGAATTAAGAAGGAAAAGTTCTTAAACGCACATCAAGTTGCTAATAATTTAGTACATACGCTTATTGAAGATGCAAAAATATCTTCTGATGAAGAAATAGGAATTATGATAAATGGATTTGGAAATACAAGTATTTTAGAACTCTGTATAATTGGAAATGATATTTATAATAGTTTTTTAGAAAAAAATATTAAGATTCATGATATTTTTATAGATCAATTATTTTGTCCACAGGGAACGGGAGGGCTTTCTTTATCAATAATACAACTAGATGAGGAATTAAAGAAATATTATGATAAACCTGCTTATTCTCCATTATACAAAAAACTTAAAATAGGAGATTTGTTATGCGAGTAGATATAAACAAGGAAGAATTAAAAAACATGTTCATAGCGGTGTCCGAAAAAATAATATCTAGTGAAGATTTTTTAACGGAGATAGATTTAAAAATTGGAGATGGAGATCATGGTACAGGAATGGCACTAGGGTTTAAAAATGTGAAAGAACAGTTGGAAATACTAAAGCCTGATTATGCAGAGGATGTATTTAAAACAATAGGAACAACAATGTTAGATACGATGGGTGGAGCATCAGGAGTATTATTTGGTACGGTTTTTATTAGTGGAATATTAAATAGAAATCCTTCTGAAAAACTTACTGTGTTTGATTTGTCAGAAATTTTTACGAAATCCTTAAAGGTATTAAAGAATAGAGGTAAAGCCGAGGTTGGCGATAAAACCATGGTAGACGCTTTTGAACCAGCAGTTAAAGCATTGGAGGATAGTGCTATTAAAGGTAAAGATATGAAGGAATCACTTAAAGAAGCGGCTGGAAAATCTAAAGAAGGAATGGAATATACTAAAACCATTCAGGCTAAATTTGGAAGAGCTAAATCTTATGGAGAAAAATCTATTGGATTACAAGATGCAGGTGCCACATCTATTTGGCTAATCTTCCAGGAAATGTCAGATTGGGCTGACAATAATTTATAGGAGGGGGAATTTATTGATTACAACTATTACTATAAATCCCTGTATAGATAAAACCATAAGTATAAAAGATTTCAAATTTGGTAATACTAATAAAGTAATATCAAGTAGACAGGATATTTCAGGAAAGGGTATAAATGTAAGTGTTATTTTAAAAAATTACGGAATTAATTCTACAGTATTAGGTTTTAATTTTATAGAGGATGGAGATTATCTAGAGAAATTTTTATATGATAGGGAAATAAATCATGATTTAGTAGATGTAAATGGTTATTTAAGAACAAATACAAAAATATTCGATATAGAGACAAAGATTATGACAGAATATAATGAGCAGGGAGCTTTTGTATCTGAAACATATAAGAAAGAATTTTTTAAAAAACTAGATAAAAATTTAGACAAGACAAAAATATTGGTTATAAGTGGTAGTGCTCCAAAGGGAATTGATAAATATTTTTATAAGAATATTATAGATGTAGCAAATGAAAAAAAAATAAAAGTATTATTGGATTCTTCAGGAGATTTGCTAAAAGAAGGAATAAAGGCGAGACCGTTTTTAATAAAACCAAATCTTGAAGAATTTAAAACGATTTCAAATTCTAAAGCAGAATCCTTAGAAGATTTTGTTCTAGCATGTAGGGAAATTGTTAAAGATGGTGTTAATTTAGTTTGCTTATCCTTAGGGAGTAAGGGAGCTTTATTAGTTTCAAAAGACGAAGCTTATTATGCAAAGCCTGTTGATGTAATAATTAAAGGTATACAAGGAGCTGGGGATTCCTTAGTGGCTGGAATGGCCATGGCTATTAATAAAGGTTTGACTAATAAAGAAGTTTTAAAATATGGCGTAACTTTAGCTACATCTTCTTTATTATATGAGGGAACTCAGCTGGGTAAATTTGATGACTTTGATGATATTTATAATAGAGTAGCAATTAATGAAATAGAAGTAAATTGATTATTCAATTAACTATAAATAATTAAGGAGGAAAAAATGAAAAGAAAATTTTTTATTAAGGTTATTTCGTTGATGTTAGTAAGCGTATTACTTGTAGGATGTAGTGGTGGAACTAATAAAACAGAGGAAACAGGTGCAGTAAGTGATAAAAGTAATAATGATAAGCAGATTGTTGTAGGAGTTAGTTTATTAAATAATGCACATGTATTCTACAATAATATTGAGAAAGCTTTACAAGAAAAAGCAAAAGAATTGGGTTATGAATTAATAATTCAAGATGCGGCGGGAGATGCTAATAAACAATTAGGTCAAGTCCAAGATTTCATTACTCAAAAAGTTGATGCAATAATTATATCTCCTACTAATTCAGCAGGTAGTAAGTCTATGGTTGAATTAGCTGATGCTGAAGATATTCCTGTCTTTACTATGGATGTTGCTTCAGATGGTGAGGTTATAGCTCATGTGGCTACAGATAATTACAAAGGTGGAGAACTTGCAGCGGAATATATAGTTAAGAATGTACTAGAAGATGAAAAAGGAGAAGTTGCAGTAATTACATATTCTGAAATTGAAAGTACTGTAGAGAGAGAAAACGGTTTTACAGAGTGGATAGAAAAAAATGCTCCTAATGTTAAAGTAGTAGATATACAAAACTATTCAGGAGATCAAGGTAAGGCAGCTGATGTAATGCAAAATATGTTATTAAAACATGAGAATTTAAATGCTGTTTTCTGTGTTGGAGATCCGGCAGCAGTTGGTGCTATGTCATCTATAGACTCATCAGGAAAAGATGTAAAAATAGTTGGATTTGATGGAAATCCTGAAGGAGTAGAAGCTATATTAAGTGGAGGTAAATGGGTTGCGGATGTTGCTCAAAATCCAGAAGAAATAGGATTTTCTACATTAGAAGCAGTAAAAAGTCATTTAGCAGGAGAAGAAGTTGATAAGTTGATTCCAATAGCTCCTTATATAATTGATTCTTCAAATGCAGAAGGTTAATTTATAAAGTAGGATGATTTTTATCATCCTACTTTATAATAATGGAGGTTTTTTTATGGAAACAAAACCATATGTTAGTTTAATAAAAATAAATAAATCATTTCCGGGAGTAAAGGCTTTAACTGATGTATCAATTGATTTTTTTCCGGGTAAAGTGCATGTTTTACTTGGTGAAAATGGTGCAGGTAAATCTACAATAATAAAGGTTATTTCAGGAGTATATAAAGCTGAATCTGGAAAATTGATAATAGATGGTGAAGAAAAAAATTTTAATGATATTAGTGAATCTATTGAGGCTGGAATCAGTGTAATTCATCAGGAATTAAGTGTAGTACCGGATTTAACAGTAGCTGAAAATATATTCTTGGGAAGAGAACCTAAAATGGATAAATTTGGAATTATTGACAAAAACAAGATAAATCGTGATGCTCAAGAGATTTTAAACTCAATAGGAGTAGATATCAATCCAAGAGAATATATACGTAAGTTGAACAATGGTGATAGACAGATGGTAGAAATTGCAAGGGCCATATCTAAGAATAGTTCTATGGTAATTATGGACGAGCCAACATCTTCTCTATCCAATAAAGAAGTAGAATCTCTATTTAAAGTAATAGAGAAACTAAAGAAAGAAAATGTTGCAATTATATACATTACACATAGATTAAAAGAGATTATTGAAATAGGGGATACTGTTACTATTCTTAGAGATGGAGAAGAGGTTAAAACAGCTAACATAGCTGATTTGAGTGAATCAGAGATGATTTCATTAATGGTAGGGAGAAATGTGACTAAGTTCCAACATAAAGGAAATTCTATAAACAGTGATGAAGTAGTTTTAGAAGTTAAAAATTTAAATAGTGATAGGTTTAAAAATATTTCTTTTCAGTTGCACAAAGGTGAAATACTTGGTTTTGCCGGATTAATTGGTGCAGGTAGGACAGAGTTGATGAGGGCTATATTTGGTGCTGATAAATACTATTCTGGAGAAATAAAACTGTTTAATAAATCGGTTAAATTTAAAACTCCTAGAGATGCCATTAATGCAGGTATTGGATTAATTCCAGAGAATAGAAGAGATGAAGGATTGCTGTTGGAAAAAAATGTAATAGTTAATTCAACTTTACCTAGTGTTCAAAAGACTTCAAAATATAATTTTATTGATTTTAAATGGGAAAAAAATATAACAAAAGAATATATTGAATTATTAAAAACAAAAACCCCATCAGAAAATTCTATCGTAAAGAATTTATCTGGAGGAAATCAACAGAAGATAATAATCGCTAGATGGTTAATAGCTGAATCAGAAATCTTAATAATGGATGAACCAACTCGAGGGATAGATGTGAATGCTAAATCTGAAATTTATCTTTTAATGAAGAAATTTGTTGAATCGGGTGGAAGTATAATATTAGTTTCATCTGATTTGCCTGAAATTATTGGTATTTCAGATAGAATTGTCGTTATGAGAGAAGGAGAAATATCTGGAATAGTCGATGGTGAGGGTGTAGAAGAAAATGATTTAATGAAGTTAGCTAGTCTTAATATTAGTAATAAAGAGGTGGTTTAATTGACAGGAAATATAAAACATAAATGGAAGAACTCAGCAACAGAAAATACTATGTTGATTTTCTTAATAGTAATTTTTGTATTATCGATGATATTTGTTCCAAGATTTGCAACTCCGGGAAATCTTTTGAATGTTTTAATTCAAATTTCTATTAATGCCTTAATTGCAACAGGGATGACATTTGTAATTATTTCAGATGGAATTGATTTGTCAGTTGGTTCTGTTGCATCTTTAGCAGGAATAGTTGCAGCTGCAACTATAAAGTTATTCCCAAATGCAAATATAGTAGTAAGTATACTAGTTATAATATTAACCTCTATTGTAGTAGGAGGAATTACAGGATTTTGTAATGGATTATTCATTTCGAAATTGAAGGTTCCTCCTTTTATAGCTACTTTAGCAATGATGAATGTTGCAAGGGGATTAGGCTATGTTTTAACAGATGCTAAACCAATTTTTGGCTTACCGGCGTCATTTGGTTGGGTTGGATTAAGATCAATAGGTCCAATTCCGGTTACTATAATTTTAATGGGAATAGTATTGTTAATAGCATATATAGTTCTTTCTAAAACTAGCTTCGGAAGATATGTATATGCAGTAGGAAGCAATAAAGAGGTTGCTAAATTAAATGGAATTAACGCAGATAAAATTAGGTTTAAAGTATATATTATATGTGGTATTTTAGCAGCTTTGGCAGGAGTAGTACTGGCATCAAAGCTTCAAAATGGTCAAGCTACAGCAGCAAGTGGTTATGAATTAAATGCAATAGCAGCAGTAGCAATGGGCGGAACTAGTATGTCAGGTGGAAGAGGCGGTATAGTACAAACTATATTCGGATTATTTGTTATAGGAATAATCAATAATGCCTTAAGTCTTTTAGGGGTATCTTCATATTGGCAAACAATATCTATGGGAGTAATAATTCTAATAGCAGTTGTAATAGATCAAAATAAAAAACAATAGAAATGTTTTTTCATTTATAAATATTCTAGAACTGATTTTAGCATATGAAACAAAATTAATAATTTTAATATTAAATATAATTAGCCAATAAAAACTTTTTCTATTATAGTAAACTATAAATATTATATAGAAAAAGTTTTTTTATGTTGACAAAGAAATTTTAATAAAGTATTATAGAGTTAAGAAACGGGTTTCAAAAGGAATGAAATAAATGATTAGTATAAGAGAAGTTGCTAAATTAGCAGGGGTTTCACCGTCAACAGTATCAAGAGTAATTAATGGTACAGCGAAAGTTGATGAAGAAAAGAAAAAAAGGGTTTTGAAGGTAATTGAAGAAACCGATTTCAAACCGAATCAAGTAGCGAGATCCCTATTTAAAAAGTCATCAAGTATTATAGGTTTAATTTTACCAAACACAAATAATCCGTTTTTTACGGAAATTATAAAATATATTGAAGATGAGGCCTATAAACAAAATTACAAGATACTTATTTCCTATTCAGATAATAATCCAAAAAAGGAAAAAGAAAATTTGGATATGTTAATTAGTATGAATGCAGATGGAATAATTTTACTAACTAGTTGTGAAAATATTAAGAATGAATTAAAAAATATTCCTATACCTGTTGTAATAATTGATAGGAGTTTAGATTATAGTAATAATTTAACCCAGCTAGCCTGTGATCATTATAAAGGAGCAAAACTTGCAACGGAACATTTAGTAGAATGTGGGTGTAAAAATATTGTAAATATGAAGGGACCTATGGAGTTTTCAAGTGCAAGACTTAGATATAAGGGATATATAGATGTCTGTCAAAAGATGAGTTTGGATATAATGACTATTGATTGCGATTATGATTATGATTCAGGTATTAGGTCAACAGAAAAACTTTTGAAGAAATATCCTGAAGTTGATGGAATTGTTGCTTCAAACGATATTGTAGCAATTGCAGTGTACAAAGTATTAGCTCATAAAGGCATCGATGTTCCGGAGAAAGTGATGATAGTAGGGTTTGATAATATAAGCTTTGCAAGTGTCTTCACTCCTGAAATAACAACCATTGAACAGCCTATGGAAAAAATGGGAAGAAAGGCTGTAAATAGTATAATTGATTTTAAAAAGAATAAGACAACAGGAGAAAGTTATATTTTTGATGTGAAATTGATTCAAAGACAAACAACTTTTTTTAAGGAGGGTGTATGAAGATTTCAGTAGTAGGTAGTATAAATATTGATATGGATATTGTAGCAGAACGAATTCCATTAAAAGGTGAGACTGTAAAGGGTAGTGATATTAAATATATTCCTGGTGGAAAAGGTGCAAACCAAGCAGTTAGTATGGCCAGACTAGGTGCAGATGTAGATTTTTACGGGTGCGTAGGCGATGATGCATATGGGAAAATATTATTGGAAAATTTGAAAAATGAAAACATAAATATCGATAATATAAAGATAATAGAAAATGAAAATTCAGGAATGGCAATTATTACCATTGGAGAAAATGATAATACAATAGTTGTAATACCAGGAGCTAATAATTATGTTAGTAAGAAATATGTTAAAGAAAAAGAATTAGAACTGTTAAAAAGTGATTTAGTTGTTTTACAAAATGAAATACCAATGGAAACTATAAAATATGTTATAGATTTATGTTACGACAATAATATAGCTGTTTTATTAAATCCTGCTCCTGCTTTTAAAGTAGAAAAAGAAATCTTAGACAAGGTTACATATTTAACTCCAAATGAACACGAAGCTAAGTTAATATTTGGAGAAAAAACTTCTATAGATGAAATGTTAAGGCTTTATCCAAATAAATTAATAATAACTTTGGGAAGTAGGGGAGCAGTGTTTGCTAATGAAAAGTTAGAAATTATAAATCTTCCGGCTAGAAAAACAAAAGTTGTAGATACAACAGGTGCAGGAGATACTTTCAATGGAGCTTTCGCTGTAAGAATTTCTCAAGGTTATAATATGGAAGAGGCTTTGAGTTTTGCAAATATAGCTGCTAGTTTATCAACAGAAAAATTTGGTGCTCAAACGGGAATGCCTGTTATGGATGAGGTTTTGAAATTTGTTGAAAAATAAGACTAACATATTAAAAGAACCTATCAAAACCTACTACTAAATATTAGTAGTAGGTTTTTTTATGAAAAAAATATAAGATTAATTTAAGACTTATTTAATATAATATTAAATAAGTAGGTGAAAATTAAAACTATATTAAGTTTTTGTAATAGAAAATTTACATAAACTAGGTAAATTTAAGAAAAAGAATAGATAATATGATAAAATATAAAGGATTTAATAGATTTGTAATAATATTGTAAGATTAATATTAAGAATTAATGTTAAAATATTAGTATATCTATATTAATAGGTGAGATATGGATAAATTAGAATTTATGATAGATACTTTGTTAAAAGAAAATCCAAACTTTAATAAAGATAATATATTGGATTATGGAAATAATCCTAAAAAATTATTAAGAGCCCTGATGAATGTTAGAGAGCCTGGTGAAATTTCAGAGAAGTTTTTGGAAATTCAAGATGAATTTTTAAAAGATGAAATTCAAGCTATGGGCATAACAGATGTAAATGATTTAAAGCCTGTAGGTTCCGAAGGTGTATGTTCTGTTAAAAATTGTGATTCTATATATTTATGGAAAGGTGATATTGTAACTATAAAGGCTGATGCTATTGTAAATGCAGCCAATAAAAAAATGCTAGGATGTAGATTACCTTTACATTACTGTATAGATAATGCTATACATACATTTGCAGGAGTTCAGCTAAGAAACGAATGTCATGAGATAATGGAAAAACAAGGACATGATGAACTTACTGGAAAAGCAAAAATAACTAAAGGATATAATCTACCAAGTAAATATGTAATTCATACAGTAGGTCCTATTATATATAATAGTGTGAAAGATGAGGACATAAGCTTATTAAAGTCTTCTTATTATGAATCTTTAAAACTAGCAGAGGAAAACAAGTTAGAGTCTATTGTGTTTTGTTCTATTTCTACAGGAGTATTTAATTTTCCTAAAGAATTAGCAGCTAAAATTGCAATTAGCACTGTAGATAATTTTCTATTGTCTTCAAAGTATATAAAGAAGGTAGTGTTTAATTTATATAGTGAAGAGGATTTACAAATTTACAAAAAAACTATTAAGGCTGGTATAGATGAAAAAGAATTTAGTAGTTAATATAATTTTTTATTTGGTTTTATTTATAGTAATAATTAAAACATTTAGTACTTTATTATTAAATTTTGGAGATTTGTCTAACTTTAAAATAATTGTATATATACTATTAATTTCTGTATATATACTTTTAGGTTATATGTATTATAGAAGGAATATAAAAAAGAATAACTAAAATATTGATTTTATACTAATAATATTAGATAATGTATTTTTGTTAAGAAAAATTGTATATGAGATTATTTTGGAGTGTTAAATGAAAAAGAAAATAAAAGAAAACAAAAAAAATTCAAGAGTATTTAGTAGTGTATTAAGTACGATTATAATTATTGTTTCTACAATTTTAATTATGACGGCACTATATATGTCTTTTACTTTTAGAAATAAAGGTATAAAAGATATAGTATATCATTTGAAAAGTGGTATAGGTGGTACATCACCAGATGTTGTATTTTCAATTCTTGGAGCATGTATTATACCATTTACTATTATGCTAGCAGTACTTCTATTACCAATGTTCTTACTTAAAAGGAAGAAAAATTATCCAGCAAAAAGAGCTGGTAGAATAAAAATGGTTTATTCTATAGGAGTTATGTGTATAGCTTCAACAATGTTTTATAATTTACTTGGTGGTGATGATTATGTAAAGGCAGTATTTCAAGAATCACCAATAATTGAAGAAAATTATGTAGACCCTAGAAATGTTACAATGAATTTTCCAGAGAAAAAACAAAATTTAATATTAATTTATGCAGAATCCATTGAAAATTCTGTATTAAATAAAAATATAGGTGGCGGATGGAATTATTCTATTATGCCAGAATTAGAAGAGATAGCTTTGGAAAATACAAATTTTTCAAATACAGATAAAATTGGTGGTTTCCATCAAGTAGAAGGAACTACTTGGAGTATTGCAGGAATAACAGCTTCAACATCAGGAATACCTCTAAAGGGATTTGTTAATAATGAATATAAGTCTGAAAATTTCTTAGATGGAGCATATAGTCTAGGGGATGTATTAAGAGATGAAGGTTATAATTTAAAGGTTATGATGGGTTCCAAAGCTGAGTTTGGTGGAAAGGAACAATTCTTTAAAAATCATGGTAATTATGATATCTTTGACTTTCATCATGCTGTAGATAATGGTTATATGAGAGAAGAAGACAAGGTATGGTGGGGCTATGAAGATAGTAAGTTATTTGAATGGTCTAAGGAAGAAGCTACTAAATTAGCTTCAGAAGACAAACCATTTAACCTTGTAATAGAAACGGTAAATACTCATTATACTGATGGATGGTTAGAAGAAGGTGGAGAAGAAAAATTTGATACACAATATGAAAATGTTCATGCTCAATCTTCCCAACAGATAAATGAATTTGTTGAATGGGTTAAACAACAAGATTTTTATGAAAATACTACTATTGTAATTATGGGAGACCATTTAGGAATGCAGGATAAATTCTATAGTGATAATCTTGACAGTAATTATGATAGAACAGTTTACAATGCAATAATAAATCCTAGAATTGAAGCTAAAAACAATAAAAATAGAAGTTTTACAACTTTTGATATGTATCCAACAATTCTTGCAAGTTTAGGTGTAGAAATTGAAGGAGAACAATTAGGCTTAGGAATTAATATGTACTCTGGTAAAGATACTTTAGTTGAAAAATATGGTTATGATTATTTCAATGAAGAACTTATGAAAAACTCTACATTCTATAATGACCATATACTAGGTGAAGATGCTAAAGATGGAGTAACTTTAAGAAAATAGAAATAAAAATAATGTATTTAGTATCTAAATACATTATTTTTTACTAAAATTATGGAGGAGCTATGAAAAAATCAAAAAATATAATAAGTAAAATCTTATTGATCATAGCAGCTGTAATTATTATTGCAACTCTATATATTTCATTAAATTTTAAAGAACAGGGACTTAGAAATATTTTTTTTCATATTGGTAATGGCTTAAAGGGGACTTCTCCAACTGTTATTTTTACAGGTATTATAGCTTGTATAATTCCATTTGTATTATTAGTAGCAGTTCTTAGTTTACCTATATTTATATTAAAAAAGCGAAATAGATTATCAACTAAAAAACTATATAGAATTAACTTGAAATATTCAGTATTTTTATTAATGGTTTCTTTTGTTCTATCCTATTCTTTACTTGGTGGAAATGATTATGTAAAGGCAGTGTTTCAAGAATCATCAATAATTGAAGAGAATTATGTAGATCCTAAAGAAGTTAAGATAATTTTTCCAGAAGAAAAACAGAATTTAATTATAATATATTCTGAATCTTTGGAAAATTCCCTACTTAACAAAAATATTGGTGGTGGCTGGGAATATAGTCTTATGCCTGAATTAGAGGATATTGCAGTTAATAATTTGAATTTTTCAAATTCAGATAAAATAGGTGGCTTTCATCAAGTAGAAGGAACTACATGGACAATTGCTGGTATGACAGGTTCAACAGCAGGAGTTCCAATAAAGGGGTACGCTAACAATGAGTATAAGTCTGAAAACTTTTTAAATGGTGCTTATTCATTAGGGGATATTCTTGAAAGGGAAGGTTATAATCTAGAGATTATAATGGGTTCTACTGCAGAGTTTGGTGGAAAAAAACAATATTATAAAAATCATGGAAATTACAAGATCTTTGATTATGACTATGCTGTTGCTAACGGCTATATGAGAGAAGAAGATAAGGTATGGTGGGGCTATGAGGATAGCAAGTTATTTAAGTGGTCAAAAGAGGAAGTTAAAAAATTAGCTTCGGAAGATAAACCTTTTAATTTAATAATTGAAACTGTAAATACTCATTTTACCGATGGATATTTAGAAGATAGTGCAGAAGAAATATATGACAATCAGTATGAAAATGTATATGCTCATTCTTCAAAACAAATTGGAGAATTTGTAGAATGGGTAAAAAGACAAGATTTTTATAAAGATACTACTATTGTAATTATAGGTGACCACCTTGGTATGCAAGATAAATTATATGAAGATAATATGGTAGAAAATTACGACAGAACAGTCTATAATGCTTTTATAAATAGTAAAGCTAAGGCTAGAAATAATAAAAATAGAGAATTCACAACTTTTGATATGTATCCAACAATACTTGCAAGTATTGGTGTAAATATTGAAGGAAATAAGTTAGGCTTAGGAGTTAACTTATTTTCAAAAGAAAAAACCCTTTTAGAAAAATATGAAGGTGAATATTTAAATGAAGAATTAAAGAAAAATTCTACTTTTTATAATAGAGAAATACTTGAGGAAGAGTATTGAATAATAGATGAAAAAAATCCTTAGAACTTTTGGCTCTTTGTCAAATAGTGTTGATTAAGAAAATAATAATATTTGCGGTTCAAGCTAAGAAGCTTGAGCCGCTATTTCATTTTCAAAACCTTTAAACTTAAACTTATGAAAACATAACATAATCCTTA
>NZ_JBASWB010000023.1:0-7280 GCF_049276255.1 Miniphocaeibacter sp. | reverse complement strand
TTCAGAGCAAATTAACAATAAATTACTATTATCTTCTTTCATCCAGACTGTACTGTCGGCTTTGGAATTTCACCAAATCATACCTTACGGTGCGTGGGCTTTACCACCGGTAGGGATTTTCACCCTGCCCTGAAGATATATTCAATTAAATACATTGTAATTGTATATTATTTATTTGTCAAATAATAAAAATCCGATTTTACTATTAATTATAGTTTTACTATAAAACCTTAGTAGCACCATCTTCCCTAATTTTTAAAACATAGCATGAGTCTTTACCAAAAACTTTTTCAATACCTTCCTTGTAGTCATTAACAAAGTCATTATTTACAAAAATTTGTATTGTTCCTGCAAAGCCACCGCCATGAACTCTACAAACACCATTGTTACCTAGTATTTTTTCAGATAGGGCTAATCCAACTGCAACTTCCTGTGATTTTGTATTACCAGCCTTGTAGATATTTTGAAGATATTTAAAGGAGCTGTCTCCTGAACTAGTTACTAACTTCTCTATTTTTTCAAGATTGTATTCTTCCAAAGCATCTACCATTTCCCCTACTCGTCTATTTTCATTAAAGAAATGAATAGCTCTTAAAGTTGCCCTATCTCCACATTTTTCTAAGACACTATTAATATTTTCATAAAATTCCTCTTCATTAACCCTTCTTAAATGTTCCTCGTTAAATACATTTGCAACTTTTTTCATTTCACCGGAAATCATAGTATATTCCTTGGATAAATCGGCATGGGAGCCCTTAGTGTCAACAATACAAATACTTAAGTTTAACTTTGAAAAATCAACATCTAAATTTTCAACTACTGGATTAGAAATATCCTTAAAATCTATAGTAATTAAATTTCCTATGGAACAAGCACATTGATCCATTAAACCACTTGCTTTGCCAAAATAAACAGTTTCTGCATATTGGCCTACTTTTGCAATTTCAACAGGGGAAATGCTCATATTATTATATAGTCCCGATAAAATAATTCCTATCATCACTTCAAAAGCAGCTGAAGATGATAATCCAGAACCTATTAAAACATCACTTGTAAAATAGCCCTTAAATCCTCCAACCTTGTAGCCTAAGTCCTTTAATCTACTAGTAACACCTCTAATTAAAGATTCTGAACTTTCCTTTTCATTTTCTTTTTTATCTAAATCATCAATTCTTATTTCATCTATTTTTTGATTATCACTTACAATATTAATATTTTCACTTTTACTAACTACTGCAATCATATCTAAATTTATTGCTGCTGCAACAACACGACCTAGTTGATGATCTGTATGATTTCCCAGTACTTCAGTTCTTCCCGGAACACTGTATATTTCAACTTCTTCATTTCCATATAAGGATTCAAATTTCTCTAAGGCATTTATATATCTTTCCTTTTGTTCTTCTATTTTATTTTCATCCTTATATAGTTTTAAAAAATCATTTTTTAATTTATCTTCCCTAATTAAATTTATAATCTCTCTTACCTTAAGCATCTTTTTCCTCTTTCTTCAATTAAATAGATTCTACAAACTCAATAAAAGCTTTACTTCCTCTTTCGTCTATTTTAAAAACACCACAATCATCTAAGGCCTTAACAAAAACTTTTGCTGTTTCATCTTCAATGAATTCCTTAATATTGTCTTCATTAAAATCTTTATTTTTTAAATCTTTATACCAATCATAATGTTTTTCTAAAGATTCATGTTTTTCTATCTTATCTTTACCTAATAAGCATTTTCCCAATAATTCTAATTCAGTTTTTAAACGAGCCGGTAAAATCGCCAGTCCCATAACTTCAATTAATCCTATATTCTCCCTCTTAATATGGTGAAGACTTTCATGAGGGTGGAATATTCCATAAGGAAACTCTTCTGATGTTCTGTTATTTCTTAAAGTTAAATAAATTATATACTCTCCATTTTCATAACGAACTATTGGTGTTACTGTATTATGTTCTACTTCATCTGTTTTATTTATAATATTTAAGTCTATATTGGAATAATTTTTCCATTTTTCCAATATAGTTGCAGATAATTTTAGTATTTCTTCCTTACTAGTAGAAGTAAGTCTAATAGTTGATAAAGGCCATTTTAAAAGTTCTACAGAAGTTAATGGATAATCCTCCAACCTTGTTGCATATAAAATCCTTGCATTTTCTATTGGAAAAGTATATCTACCTCCTTGAAAATGGTCATGAGATAAAATAGAACCTCCAACTATAGGTAAATCTGCATTTGAGCCAATCATATAATGAGGAAATTGTTCTACAAAGGAAAATAGTTTTGAAATAGTACTAATATTTATTTTCATTGGAATATGCTCTTTATTTAATACAATACAGTGCTCATTGTAGTATACATAAGGTGAATATTGTAAATAGTATAACTCCCTATCCAATTCTATTGGTATAATACGATGGGTTTGTCTAGCTGCACGATTAAAATCACCTTTAAAACCAACATTTTCCTTACATAGAGCACACTTTGGATATCCAGTAGAAACAATATTCTTAGCTTTTAATATTTCCTTAGGGTCTTTTTCCGGCTTAGAAATATTAATTGTTATTTCAATTTCGCCATAATTGCTATTGTATGTAAAGAATATATTTTTATCGGTTCTTGTTTTTCTAATATAATTTGAAGCTATTGACAGATTATAAAAATAATCTGTAGCACTATTTGGTCCTTCTTTTTCATATAAAGAGGTAAAATTATTAACTACTTCATTTGGACGTGGCATTATGCAATTCATAATTCTTGTATCGAATAAATCCTTTTCCGTTATAGAATCATCAATAATTCCCTTCTCTACAGAATATTCCAGCATCTCTTCTAATATTGGTACAGCTGTCGTTAGTTTTTCTTCAACATTTAAAAATTCAAAGCTATCTAACTGTAATACATCTAATAACATATTAACTGAATATTCAATATCATCTGTTTCTATTAATCCTTTTTGTAAACCAAAATTTATCAGTCTGTTAATTTGATAGTTCATAGTACTCTCCTCCATTATATTTATAATTTTATTATATCATTTTACTAAACATTATCAACTATTTTAGTAAAATATTGACTTTGTTTACTAAAATGATATAATTGATGTAAAGGAGGAATAATTATGAGTATTTTAGTTCTAGGAGGCGCCGGATATATAGGTAGCCATACAGTTTACAGGTTAATTGAAAAAGGTGAAGACATAGTTGTTGTGGACAATTTACAAACAGGATTTGAAAAATTAGTTCATCCAAAAGCAAGATTCTATAAAGGTGATATAAGGGACTTGAAATTTATGGATGAGGTTTTTTCAAAAGAGAATATTAAAGGAATTATACACTTTGCAGCTAATTCACTAGTTGGTGAAAGTATGACTAAACCTTTAGATTATTATGACAATAATGTTTACGGTATGATTTGTCTTTTAAAAACCATGGAAAAACACAAGGTGAAAAATATTGTATTTTCTTCTACAGCTGCAACTTATGGAGACCCTAAAAAAATTCCTATTACAGAAGATGATGAAACAAATCCTACTAATACATATGGTGAAACCAAATTAGCAATGGAAAAGATGATGAAATGGTGTGAAATAGCTTATGATATTAAATGGGTAGCACTTCGTTATTTCAATGCTTGTGGAGCACATGAAAATGGTATAATAGGAGAACTACACGACCCTGAAACCCACTTAATACCTTTAATATTACAAGTTCCTCTAGGTCTACGTGATACTATTTATATTTTCGGCGACGATTATGACACTCCAGACGGAACATGTATTCGTGATTACATCCATGTTAATGATTTATCTGAAGCTCATTTCAAAGCATTAAACTACCTATACGAAGGAAATGAAAGCAATGTTTTCAATTTAGGTAACGGAGAGGGATTTTCCGTCTTAGAAATAATAAATGCTGCAAAAGAAGTAACAAATCTACCTATTAATGTAGAAATAAGTCCAAGAAGACCAGGAGATCCTGCTAGACTAATTGCCAATAATAAAAAAGCAAAAGAAATACTTGGCTGGAATCCAGAATATACGGACATTAAGGAAATTATAAAAACTGCGTGGAATTTTTATTTAAAAAACAAATAAGGAGTTAAAATTATGGCTACTATTAGAGATATTGCTAAAAAAGCAAAAGTTTCAATTACAACAGTATCAAGAATTCTAAATGAGGACCCTACCCTACAAGTATCATCAGAAACTAGGAGGATAGTGAATCAAACTGCTAAAGAATTAAATTATACTGTAAGAAAAAAATCTAAAAGTAGTCATTCCTTTTCAATAGGCGTTTTACAATGGTTTTCTATAAAAGAAGAAATACAGGATCCTTTTTATTTATATATTAGACAAGGCGTTGAAGACTATTGTAGAAAAAACAAAATCGAATTAATAAGAAATTTCAAAGACGATATTAATTATATTGACTCATTAAAAGATGTAGATGGACTTATTTGTATAGGTAAGTTTTCAAATAAGGAAATTACCCTTTTTAAAAATAAGCATAAGAATATAATTTTTGTAGACTTATGTACCGATAAAATCACTGTTAATACAATTTCTCTAGATTTTAAAAATGCTGTCTATGATCTACTTAATCTTTTAAAAGCTAAAGACCATAAAAAAATAGGATATTTAGGTGGATTGGAATATGTTGATAAAAATATTTTATATGAAGATAAAAGAAAGAAATATTTTATAGAGTTTTGTGAAAAAAATAAAATAGAATATAAACCCTACTTAATTGAAGATTCCTTTAGTATACAGTCCGGATATAAAATGATGAAGAAATTAATTGAAAATAATAATCTTCCATCAGCAATATTTGCAGCTAGTGATTCAATAGCAATTGGAGCCTTAAATGCCCTACAGGAATATAATATAGAAGTTCCAAATACTATTTCCATAATAGGTTTTAATGACACCGTCGGCTCTAAATTTACTAACCCGCCACTTACAACGGTTCATGCTCCTGCTTATGAAATGGGAAAATACGCTGCAAACTTTATATATAATTTTCATAACTACAATATTCCAATAAATATGGTCTTTCCATGTAATTTAATAGAAAGAAAAACAACGTAATATAAAAAGTTACGTTGTTTTTTAATCCTATTTAAATTATAGTCTTAGTAAAATTTCCCTTAATTATTTTACCTTCTTTAAAAATATAGTCCATTGAATCCATAGTTAAATTTCTTATATTTTCTAAAGGGTCCTTATTTAAAACCAATAAATCAGCAAATTTCCCTTCCTCTAAGGTACCGGTAATATTATCTACCTTTAACATTTCTGCACCGGTTTTAGTTGCAGCTACAATTGTATCCATAGCTGATAGTTTAGCCTTTTCTACAAAGGAATACATTTCACCAATGGCAGTTTTTCCGTAAGGAGTTAAGGAAGAACAAAAAGAATCTGAGCCAATTGTTAACCCAATACCCTTTTTAGCAGCCTTTCTTAAGTTTTCATAAACTCTTTGTAACTCTTTTTCTGCTACAGTACTTCCCTCATATTTATCATGAATTTGTGGAATATATGGTGGCTCATAGGTTTTAAACCATTCTTGTAAAAATTGAATAGTTGGACAAAAATAAATTCCTTTTTCAGCCATAATACCTAGACATTCATCATTTAAAGTTTGTCCATGAATAATTAAATGGACTCCGGCCTTTGCAGAATTTAAAGCTCCTTCATAGCCTTCAGCATGACTCCATACCGGAATACCAACCATGTTACATTCATCAACAACAGCTTGGATTTCCTCCATCGTATAGTGGGGATCAAGTTTTTTATCCCAACGCCAAATTCCACCACCAGTTGACCATATTTTTATTGCATCAGGATTATCCCTTAAACGCATTCTTACAGCTTTTCTTAAATCCCAAGGTCCATCTACTCTTTCTGCCCATGGATGGCCTATACTATTGTATTCATAAGGTAATTTATGGGAATCTCCATGGCCACAAGTTCTGCAAAACCCCCTGCCTGTTCCAACAATTCTTGGCCCTTCCATTACTCCCTGTTCAACCATATCCCTAATATGAAGACCAATAAATCCAATTTCACCAACTGTTGTAACGCCACCTAGTAAAGTTTCTTTTGCTTGCTGCACTGCAACTACAGCCTTTTGCATAATAGGTTCCAATACCCAATCAGAATCATTGTCAGTTAAATTTCCAGAAAAATGTAAATGAGTATCAATAATTCCCGGCATAATTACCTTATTAGAACAATCTATTATACTATAATCACCAGATACTTCCTTGTATTTACCCACGTAAACTATCTTTTTGTTTTCGATAATTAAAGTACCTTTTTCAATAGGGTCTAATCCTCTTCCATCTATAATTTTTCCATTTATTAAAGCATATTTCATTTTTCAACCTCAATTAGAATAATTTAGTATATTATTATTGTAAATTGTTTTTATAAAATATTCCATAAATATATTAATTATTCTATTACACTAAGTTTTTCTATTATATTAATATTCTTTAAGTTTTTATTTAAAAAATATGAAATTATAAAAGATATTATAAATGTAAATATAGCTAATATTATAAATATAATATAATTATATTCATATTCTATTCCATATAAATATAATTCCGAATCATAATATAGAAAAGTTGAAACTATTTTTGAAAAAATTGCTATAAATAGTAACGACAATATACTAAAAATCATATTTTCAAAATATATAATTTTCTTTAAACTATTTATTTCCATACCAATAGCCTTATAAATATAAAAATCTTCCCTTCTAATTTGAATCCTATACTTTAAATTATTAGTTAAATTTAATAAAACTAAAACAAATGTTACAAAGGCTATTCCATAAATATAAATTAATTCCTTTCTATACATAGTGTCTACCTTTTCTTTTTCCTCAATTAAACTCCTAGCTGTAACTTCTCCATTTTCAACTGCTAATTCTATTAATTCCTCTTCAATTAGCCTATCTTTTGCCTCGCTTGAAGATTCATCCCTATTTACGTTAATTGTTAGATAAGTAGGATTATTAACTATTTTTCTTATATTTTCTTCACTTGTTATAAACAATGGGTAAACATGTTCTAATAAAGACACTGATTTCATATAGGGGTAATAGACTATTGCTGAGACTTTATACTCTTTTTCCAAATATTTTTTAGTATTATCTGAAAAATTCCAATATTCTTCAGAATTTATATTATTAATATCCGTATATTTGATTGTAATTGTATCTCCAACTTTATAATCCATAATGGCTAATCCGTTTTTAAAATAACCAAC
>NZ_JBASWB010000022.1:0-2874 GCF_049276255.1 Miniphocaeibacter sp. | reverse complement strand
CATTTCTAAATGTTTCTGCTGCCTTTGTTTTAGCTTCTATTTCCTTTTGAATGCTGTTATCTATTTCTGTTCTATCTATTAGATTTTCACCTTGTAAATTAAGTATTTTTATATTTTCATCTATCTTAGTTCCTCTTACATCATTGTTGTATATTGCTTCTCTAATCTTTACATATAATTCATTTTTCTTATTTTCATATTCTTGTTTTAATGTCATTGTGTTTCTCCTTTAAATTATTTTTATATTCTCTCTCCAACTTTCTTATACTCCTTAATACGGAACATAGTCCGGTAATTTTTTCATTATATCTTCAAAGTTATTAATATCTAAAAACCATGTAAAGCTAATATTAAATACTTCTCCATCAGCATTAGGTATCTCTCCTAAGTACCATCTATTACTAGGTATATGTTCCATAACTTCTAAAATTATATCTGTATTATATTTCTGTAAAAGCTTAAAAGCATTATTTTGCATTTGTGTAGTAGTTTTAGTAATAGGTCTTTCCATAGCCATTTCAGACTTATTCCATTCTTCTACCAAAACATTAAACTGTTTTGAAAATTCTTTATAATCATTTTTAGGAGATAGTTCATCTTGATGAACCTCACTCGAGTGAGTTGTTATGTTATGTTTTGAATTGTTTTGAATTGAATTGTTATGTGATTGAATTGCTATATCCCTATCCATAGGGGTTGTTTCTTCTGCTATACCCCCTTGCATAGCCATTGTTTCTTCTGCTGATAGGCTATCCATACCCTTATCATAGCCATTAGATAGGCTATCTATAGGGGTATCCTTAAAATCTAAATCACTTAGTAGTAAATTAATTCTATCTGGAAATAATTTTGCTATATTGACTAATACATTTGAGTTTTTACCATGTATTGAATTAATTAACTCCACCGTTTTACTAGATGTACTTGTTTGTTTAAATCTTTCCAATAATGATATTTTTATTTCATCGCTTTTTATCTTCACAAATTCACCTGCTACATGTTTAATTTGATTAATATTTAAGTTTATAAAATTGTAGCGATACCAATTATTCAGCATAATTTCGTCTGTAGTATTATCAATAGTAATCTTTTCTTTTTCTGTAAATAACTTAATATATTTTTCAATATCTTCTATATCAATATCCAACTCAAAGGAGGCAGTTCTTTTATTGAACTCGTACACTCCTATTTGAGTAGTTTTTGAATTAGTAAGTAAATATACAAAGAAAAGCTTACCCTTACAATCTAAATCAGCTATGAAATTATCACTATAAATTAAAGTATCTACTGTTCTATATGCCATAATTTACCTCTATCTGCTCCTTTTAATTTTTCCTAGAACATGATAAAATTCAAATAAGCATATTGATTTATCAATGTTCTTAAAGTTGCCTTTAGATATGCCAGTATCTAGGGGCTTTTTGCTTTCTGTTATTAAATATCTTTTCATTATTTCTTGCCTTTCTTTTTCATATGTTTAAAATACAATTTATCTTGTTCTTCATATCCATTTCTATACCTCCATAATACACAATCTTTTATTCCACAATCTGTAACTTCATTTTTATTTCCTGCAGAACATTCTAAACATTTTTTCTAATAGCTTCTTGCTTAGTTAATCTTTTACTAGACATATTCTTTTAATTTCCTCCCTACGCTTTGAAACATACGTTCAGAACGTTTTTTTTCATTCTCTGATGTCTTTATACCTTTTAAAATATAAATCTTCTTAAAACTCAAATTTAAGCCTTATTTATTATTTTCTTGTTTTTCTAAGCCAAAATACTCGTAAACTGCCCTAGCAGGCACTCTGCCTCTTAGAGTTAGAAAATTTTCTTCCTCTAGCTTTTCATTTACTATTCTAATAATTTGATATGCTTTAGTTTGTTTTACTTGCATTAACTTTTGAATATCCTCTGCATTTAAGAATTGTTTTCCATTTCCTCCTCCTAATCTTCCATTATTTCTTTTACCGGTATTTCTAAAGCCTTAGCAATTTTACCAGCCGTTATTGGTGAACAAGTCTTTCCAGATAGAATATAGGATATTGTTTGTCTTGATACTTCTGACTCCTTAGAAAGCATTGTATTATTCCAATTCTTTTCTGCCATATAACTTAATATTTTTTGTTCATCTAGTTTCATTAGCTCCCTCCTTTTGGTCGTAATTTTACGTTATTAGTTATTTTCGTTAATTACGTTAATACTATTTAAACACACCTTTATTAAGTTGTCAATATATTTGTAAGTAATTATTGTTATTTTCGTTAATTAAGTTATAATTTAATATTATATAATTAATTATTCATTTTCCTAGTTCCTTTATTTGTTAATATTTATTAATTGTTATGCTTTTTGTCACTTATTGTATAATATTCAATTCTATTTATATAATTTCTTTTCATGTGCTAAATATAAGCTTAAGTAGTCACAAAATCATTCTTTTGTGACTACTTAATTTTTACTATTTTAAAATATTTTAATAGTTATATTATCTATATTTCAACACTTATAATCAATTTGCTTAAATCACATTTAACCTATTACCCCTTATCTTTAAAATGTATATTATTTCATCAATTAAGTTGTTTAGTAGCCTTGTATATGCTTTTAATCTGTATATATTTACAATTATTATTCATGTATTTTATTAGGTAGTAACCTAGTTTATTCCTATATTAACCACGTTTATAACTCTATTAATTCTAACCTCCTGTCATGGGGTTGTTTTGTAAAAGCTATATTTAATACGATAATTTACGATAATTTAAGTTAGATGCTCCCTTTTTAGGGTGTCCGAAATGTCCGAATAGCTTTTGCTCCATGGGGTTGTTTTGTTTTTGATCATATAACACAAAAAAGATAGGATTTTCTC
>NZ_JBASWB010000021.1:0-1905 GCF_049276255.1 Miniphocaeibacter sp. | reverse complement strand
ACTAGGAATAGATTTCTATTTTGCTGATCCATATAGTGCTTGGCAAAGAGGAACTAACGAGAATAGTAATGGACTATTAAGAGAATATTATCCAAAGAAAACAGATTTATCATCAATTGATGATAATAGATTAATAGAAGTTATATATGAGTTAAATACTAGACCGAGAAAATGTTTAGAATTTAACTCACCATTTGAAGCATTTTTATACGAATTAAATAATTTGGAGTAGTGTTGCAATTATTATTGTAATTAAACTAATAAATAATTTTACATCTTTTAAAGATAGTCCCATTTCCCTAAGTCGCTTTATAGAGTTTATTACCGGTATCTGTCCTTTACTATATAGTCTATAATTAGAATTCTCCACGATCTTTACAGGTTTTACCAGGTCTATTGAATCATAATAATGTAAAGTTCTGATATTTATATTACAAATCTTAGCAATTTCTCCAATTGTATAATATTTTTGTTTAAAATTTTTCATTTAACCTCCTTCTAACTGAATTTATAAATTTTCTATTTGAATACCACTATCTATTACAAGTATCAAGTAAACATTTAATATTTATCCTTTTATACTTTTGGATAGGCTACACTAAATAGGACAGTTTTATACCAAACATGATAGAATCTAAATAATATAAATAAGGAGTGAAATCATGAGCGGTAAAGGTAAGAGATACGATGATAAATTTAAAGAACAAATGGCAAAGATCTATAACCAAGGAAACCATACCTATCGTAGTCTAAGTGAAGAATATGGCGTTTCAACAGCTGCATTAAGAAGTTGGGTAACAAGATATAATAATTCTAAATCATTTAAAATTGAAGATAATAGAACAGAAGAAGAAAAGGAATTAATAAGACTTCAAAAAGAAAATCAGCAACTAAAGATGGAAAATGATATTTTATACCCTGAAGGGCACACGAAGCAAGCTGCACTACTACTAGGCAAAAAATAGATTTAATAATATCAAATCGTGATAAATTTAGTATTAGTGCTATGTGTAGGTTCTTGAAAATTCATAGATCCATTGTTTATTACTATCTAAATAAACCTATATTAGATAAATCTAACTTGAAATTAGTAGAACAAATAAAAGAAATATTTAGGAAGAGTAAAAACAACTATGGAACTAGAAAAATAAAGAAAAAACTAAGAGTACTAGGATATCAGGTTTCTAGACGCAAAATATCTAAGATCATGCAAGAAAATAGTTTAGTTTCTAATTATACTGTAGCACAATACAAAGTACATAACTTAAAATGTAATGAATCAAAAATAGAAAATATATTGGATAGAGAATTTAACAAGAGGAATAATCTAGAAGTTGTAGTAAGTGATTTAACATATGTAAGAGTTGGAAAATCTTGGAATTACATATGCTTACTAATTAATTTATACAATAGAGAAATCATTGGATATTCCGTAGGTAAAAATAAGGATGCGAAATTAATCGAACAAGCTCTTCTTAGTTCTAAATACTCATTAAGTAAAATACAGTTATTTCATTCAGATAGAGGAAGTGAATATGATAATAAAGTAATAGATGACTTTTTAAAAACTTTTAAGATAAAAAGATCTTTAAGTAGAAAAGGTAATCCTTTTGAGGGTCTGCCCCAGCATAGCAAGGGTACAATGCCGTAAGTAAAGCAACTAATAAAATTTTAAAAACCGAATTAATTTATCAACATAAATTCAAGAATCTAGAACAATTAAAATATGAACTGGAAAAATACATTTGTTGGTATAATAATGAGAGAATACACGGTTACTTAGGATATCTAAGTCCTATAGAATACAGAAAATTACATATGACAAGTTGAATTTCTATAAATAGATAAGAATATTTTCAAGGTTTAGGCTATGGCAAATTATGTCTTTTAATTTGGGCAACGCCT
>NZ_JBASWB010000020.1:0-34197 GCF_049276255.1 Miniphocaeibacter sp. | reverse complement strand
AGCTGTTCCAGATGTGGTTATACAGAGCTTTACAGGGCAGAAACATCAGACGGTTGGAATATTTTAGACTTTTTAATAGGAAATTAAAAATATATATAATTCTAAAATTTAAAAGAAGTGGCTATTTGGCTCCTTTTATTTTTAAGGAGGCATTATGAACGGAGTAATTTTAACAGCTCATGGAAATTTCCCATCTGGTTTATACAGCGGATTAAAATTAATAGCTGGAGAAATGGATAATGTTAAAGTAGTTGATTTTTTAGAAAATGATGGAACAGAAGGTTTAGATAAGAAGTTAACTGAAGCTTTAGAAAGTTTAAAAGAATACGATAATATAATTATATTAACAGACTTAGCCGGTGGAACTCCATTTAATAGGTCAGTATTATTAACAAATGAAAATAGTAATGTTAAGGTTTTAGCTGGGGCAAATTTCCAAATGCTCTATACCGCTGCTTTTGAACCTATTGATGATTTAGAAGAGTTTTCCAATGCAATAATAAATGCCGGTAAGGAAGGTATTACAGCCTTTGAACTACCTATTGTAGAAGATAATAATGATGATTTTGAAGGAATCTAATTTGAATTTATTATAATTAAAATCTTAAACCAACATACATGTACATTCTCTAGAAATTAGAGATAGATACATAAAATGTTGGTTTTTTGTATTTTCTATTAATTGGTATAAATCATGCCCTATAATCTTATTCTCAAGACTTAATTGACTTTTAAAGGTTTCAACTATATAATGTAATTGACAGGAAGCATAATTCAATTATGTAGGAATACGTTTTCTTTAGGAGGGAAAAATATGGGTAGTTCTGGTAGTAGCAATAAACCAAAGTTAGGTTTTTTAGCTGGAGCAATACAATTGCAAGTTCCTATTATCAATTCAAGAGAAGATATTGATAGACAATTAAAAGTAATTACCGATACGGTAAAATCAATGAAGTCGGGGTATCCAGGTTTAGAATTAATAATATTCCCAGAATATAGTCTTCAAGGACTAAATACAAAAAAATGGACTACTGAAGAATTTATTTGTGATATTCCTGGTAAGGAGTCTGATGCTATGGCAGATGCTTGTAAGGAAGCTGGAGTGTACGGTGTATTTTCAATTATGGAAAGAAATCCAGATCCAAATAAAAACCCTTATAATACAGCCATAATAATAGACCCTAATGGTGAGATAATACTTAAATATAGAAAAGTCTTTCCTTGGAATCCAATAGAACCTTGGGCTCCTGGAAATGAAGGTATACCAGTATGTGATGGTCCTGGTGGTAGTAAGCTAGCCGTTTGCATTTGTCATGATGGAATGTTTCCTGAATTAGCAAGAGAGGCTGCCTATAAAGGATGTAATGTCTATATTAGAATATCCGGCTATAGTACAATAGTTAACGAACAATGGAAGTTGACTAATGCTGCTAATGCTTGGCATAATTTAATGTACACTATTTCCGTTAACCTAGCTGGATACGATAATACTTTCTATTATTTCGGAGAAGGACAAGTATGTAACTATGATGGTACTACTTTAGTTCAGGGGGATAGAAATCCTAATGAAATCATAACAGCTGAAATTTTCCCTGTTCTTGCTGATAACGCAAGAAAATCTTGGGGATTAGAAAACAATATATATAATTTAGGAGCTAGAGGCTATGTAGCAGAGCCTGGTGGGGAAAAAACTACTAATTTTACTTATATTAACGATTTAGCAAATGGTACTTATAAACTTCCTTGGGATGATGAAATAGAGATAAAAGATGGTACTATCTATGGATATCCTAAAGAAGGCGGAAGATTCTAAAATAAAACTTGTTTAATAAAACGGTTCTTTATCAACTCTATTTGATAAAGAACCGTTTCTTTTGTAGAATTCTCTTTTTATTTTAACTATTATATGAAACCTTGTAGGCAAATTGGTCCCCTCTTGCAAAACTTATAGTATATTCGATTATTTTTCCCTTATTGTCATAACTAAGTCTTCTAATTCTTAAACACGGAACTCCTTGACTTACTTTTAAGTAGGAAGATTCTTCTTTTCCAACTAAACTTGCTGAAAAATCTTCTTCTACATGGGCTATTTTTCTATTGTACCTTTGTTCAAAAATATCATATAGTGGCAATTCATTTAAAGTATCTTTTGTAATTTTAGAAAAATCATTATAGGGAATAAAGGTAGTTTCCAACATCATTGGAGTTTCATCAGCTTCTCTAATTCTTATAAATCTTATAACCTTATCTCCTTCTTTTATTTTTAATTTATCGGAAACAAATTTATTAGATCTTTCAATATGAAACTCTAAAACAGTTGTCTTAGGATTTTTACCTATGCTTTTCATCTGCTCTGTAAAACTATAATAATCAGACAAATTATGTTTTTTACTATCCCTAGTAGCAACAAAAGTACCTTTTCCATGAATTCTCTCTATATATCCATTTAATTCAAGTTCCGATATTGCCTGTCTTACTGTTGTCCTACTTAAATCATATAACCTGCACAACTGCCTTTCAGATGGAAGCTTATCCCCTGGTTTCATAAGCTCCATTTCAGACACCAATATGTCAACTAACTGTGAATAAAGTGGTATTTTATTCTTCTTCTCTAGTTTCATATCTTAATCTAATTTACTTGTCCAAGGGCTAGCTGTTTCCTCTATAACTTTATTTAAATCTTCAATATTTTTCTTACCTTCAGTTTTTAACCATGTATAACCTTTTTCTTCTGATTCCATAAAAGCATCTACACCTTTTGCCCATGTAGCCCTACCACATAAAACTCCATTAAATGTTGAGCCTGCTTCCTTTGCAAACCTTAAAGTCTCTTGGAACATCTCTGCTGAAACTCCTGCACTTAAAAATATAAATGGTAGGTGTGACGCTTCACTTTGCTCCTTAAAGTATTTTAAGGCCTCTTCTCTTGTATATACAAAATCTTCCCCATAGCCTTCAACATAATCCATGTTAACAGGTACTTCCATTTTTAATACATCTACATTATATCTATCTTGGGAAAATAATCTCATAGCATCATTTACCTTATGAGGTTTTATTTTTGCATATTCTTTTGATTTAGAATCTTCAATATTTGCATCATATGATATTATTTCTAGGAAAAATGGAATATCTTCTCCTACACATTCAGAGCCTACTCTTTCAATAAAGGCATGTTTTTGCTCATTTATTTCATCGCCTTCATCTATATCGTAATAAAGAAGTATTTTTACTGCATCTGCCCCTTGTTCTTTTATCCTTTTTACTGACCAAATTGGAAGTAAATCAGGCAATCTTCCTACTGCATTAGCATCATAACCGGTTTTTTCATAAGCTATTAAAAGTCCAGCATTTTCATCTCTTTCTTTTGATGCTGGTAGACCATATTCCGGATCCAATAAAATAGAAGATGAATATTTAGTTAATTCTCTAGACACTGCTATTTTGAAATCAACTATCATTTCTTTTGTAGCTTTTTCTGGATCAATTTTTCCCATCATTTTTCTTATAGCACCTCTTTGGTCAATTGCCAAAGCTGCTATAATATTATTTGAATTTGATAATCTAAGTAATGCTTCTTTTTTGTTTGGTGTTAATTTTTTCATATTATCTCCTATAATTTTATAACTTTTACTTGATTTTTAATGTTTTCTACTTCATTTACATTAATAAATCCGGTTTTTTCTTCCATAGTATTTAAAATTCCACAAGTCATTGCATACTTAATAGTTTCTTCTATATTAAGATTGTTTTCAAGTCCATAAGCAATTCCTGCAACTGTTGAATCTCCTGAACCTACAGGATTAACAACTTTTATTTTTGGAATTTCCACATTGTAAAATTCATCTTTATATTTTACTAATGCTCCTTCCCCTCCCATTGTTACAACAACTAGCTCAATTTCATTAAATATTTTTGACTTTAAATACTCTATTAACTCTTTTTTAGTATTAATTTCCTTACCTTCAATTTGCTTTATTTCAGTTTCATTGGGTTTTATACAATAGGGTTTAATTTCACTGTTTAATACTATATTTTTTAAACTATTACCAGAGGTATCCAATATTACTTTAATATTGTTACGACTAGCTATTTTTAAAAGCTCTTCATAATAATCACTTGCTATTCCTGGAGGAACAGAACCTGAAATTGTAACAACAGAGGCTTTTTCTATTATTTTTTCAAATAAGCGAAAGAATTCTTCCTGTTCTTCCTTAGATATTTCCTCTCCAGACTCTAAAATTTCCGTTTGTTTACCTTCATGTAATATGGCTATACAATTTCTTGTATTGCCTTTAACTTGTAAGAATTTTGTATTTATACTTAATTCTTTTAATCCGTCTTCTAAAAACTCTCCGGTTCTTCCACCTAAAAATCCTGTAGCTAGTACATCCGCCTTTAATTGTTTTAACACCCTAGTAACATTTAGGCCCTTTCCTCCCGGAGTTTTACTAACCTTATTAGTTCTGTTTACACCATCAATTAAAAATTCTTCAAGTCTATAGGAAATATCAATTGAAGGATTTAAAGTTACCGTAACTATCATTTAGCAGATTTCAACTCCCCGTCTATATATGTTGCAATTATTCCCATATTATCATCTAAAATATTTATATCTGCATCTCTTCCAATATCTAAAATTCCTGCTTTATCATCTATACCAACGGATTTTGCTGGAATTTGACTAGCCATTTGTATAGCTTCAAATGGTGTAGCAATTCCCCATTTAACAACATTTTTAACACCATCTTCAAGTCTTAATACAGAACCTGCTAAGGAACCATTATCAAGTCTTGCTGTACCATCCTTAACGTGAACATCAAAATCTCCAAGTTTATATTCACCTTCTGGCATTCCGCCAGCCATCATACAATCAGTTATTAAAACTACCTCATCTTTTCCTCTAGCTCTCATAACTACATTGGCTGCTGCTGGATGCACATGATGACCATCGCATATTAATTCGGCAAAAACATCCTTTAAAGATAAGGCTGCCCCTACCATTCCAGGATTTCTATGGTGTAGTGGACTCATTCCATTATAAACATGAACAAAAATACTTGCTCCTGCCATAACTGCATTATAGGCTTCCTCATAAGTTGCATCACTATGACCTAAAGCAACAAATACACCTAGTTCTTTTGCCTTCTTTATAAATTCCTCACTACCTTCTAGTTCTGGTGCAATAGCAATTTTTTTAACTAAACCATTAGAAAGGTCGTACCATTTTTTTAATTTCTCATAATTTGGTGCAGACATATACTCTGGATTTTGAGCTCCTTTATATTTTTCAGTAAAAAATGGACCTTCTAAGAAAATGCCTCCTACTTTAGCTCCCTGACATTCATTATGGTATTTTCCAACTATTTCACATGCATTATCTAGCTCTTCTGTAGTAGCAGTTAATGTTGTAGCTAAAAAAGTTGTAACACCATTATTAACTATTCCCTTTGATATTTCTAAAAGACTTTCTTTTTTACCATCCATAATATCATAACCACCCCAACCATGAATATGGGTATCTACATAGCCTGGTGCAGCTATAAAGTCTGAATAGTCCATAAATCTTTTTCCTGTAGGAACCTCTTCTACAAAACCTTTTATTTTTCCATTTTCAATTTCGATTATTTTATCTTTTTCTATTTTATCCTTTAGATAAACTTCCTTTACTTTTAAATATAAATTTTCTGCCATATTAATCTCCTATTCGTAAGAATGGATTATTACTCCTTTAACCACTCTATTAACTGTACCAGTTGCAGATGGAGTATCTGGTTTGTTGTTTACTTTTAAACTTGCCATAATTGCAACGGTTTGTGCCACCATTATATATGGAAATACCAAGAATATGTCTTCAATATTTGCAGCTTCATTTAAAGAAAATTCTTTAAAGTTTTCATTTAGATTATCCTTTGTTATAGCTACAGTTTCTACTGCTATGTCATTTTCATAAATCTCATTTAATATATCTACATCATATTTTCTTGTATATTCATTAGTAGAAACAAAATCAAATACTAGTGTCTTTTCATTAACAAAGGATTTTGGACCATGTCTAAATCCCATAGATGAATCAAAACAAGTTACAATTTCTCCTGCAGTTAGTTCTAGTATTTTTAATTGTGCTTCCCTTGTTAATGGTGCAAATACACCGGAACCTAAATAAACAACTCTATTAAAATCTAAATCTACAAATTGTTGTATTTCTTCATCTCTTTCAACTACATTCTTACCCAATTTTGCTATTAATTCTACATTATTTTTCTTTTCTTCTTCATTGATGTCCTTATCAAAAATCAATATACTTGAAAGTAGCATACAGGTAAAGGAGCCTGTCATAGCAAAGCCTTTATCGTTTGACTTGTCCGGCATTAATAGAACAAAGGCATTGTCCTTGTCCTTTAAATCCTGTGATAATTTCCCTTCTTTTGCACATGTTATTGCTAAATGATAAATATCATCTACTAATTGATTTGCTAAATCAACAGCCTTAATACTTTCAGGACTGTTTCCACTTCTTGCAAAGGAAACTAAAACAGTTGTTTCTTCCTTATTAAAAAATAAATATGGATTTGAAACAATATCCGTTGTAGGAATTGATTCAAAAACTAAATTTCTATTCTTCTTTAAGAGTAAATGTTTCACTGCTATATCCCCAACATATGCAGAAGTTCCTGCTCCTGTAAATATAACTCTTACCTTTTCCTTACCTTCTGAAATTCTATCTATAAACGTCTCTATTTTTTCTTTGTTTTCCTCATAAATTTTCAATGTTTCTAACCATAAATCTGGCTGTTGAGCAACTTCTTCCACCGTAATTACCGCACCTAAATCCTCTAATACCTTTTTTTCTAAATTAAACATTTTTTCCTCCTTTATTATTATACTGGTACTCTTTACTTAATTATACCTTATTTCCGATTAATATGCTACAAATATTGAAAATAAGCCATTTTATAGATACCTATTTCTACATTCCCCTACTGTGTATTGATATTTCAACTAGGAAATTTAGATACCAGTTAGCCTTATATTAATAAATCTTGCCCTTATAAAATTTTACAAAAAAATATACATGTATAATTAAACAAATAACTATATATGTATATCTTGTTTTCTTTTATTTCTTTCTTCCGTTTCTTTTTTTGAAAAAATACAACCACAATAATCCTGTCTGTATAGATTCCACTCCTTAGATAGTTCTATTGAGCGTTGGTAGCCACCTTTTTTCTTAAAATCCGATGGTAGGTGTTTAACCTTGTATTCTAGTGCTATTTTTTCCCCTATTTCATTTATTTTATTAACATTTTTATAGGGGCTTATACTTAAAGTAGTTGTAAAATAATCCATCTTATATTTATGGCATAAAAAGGCCGCTTGCCTCATTCTAAATTCATAGCACTTAAAGCATCTTTCTGTACCTTCACCTAAATCTTCATAGCCTTTAATACTATTAAAATATTTTTTAGGAATATATTCTCCCTCTATTAAATCTATAGGATATTTGGCATTTATTTTTTTTATTACTTCTCTTTGCTCTTCCAGTCTAATAAAATACTCCTTCCTGGGAAAAATATTTGGATTATAATAAAATAAGGTAATTTTAAAATACTGACTTAAGTACTCTAAAACATAACTTGAACATGGTCCACAACAACTATGTAATAATAGTTTTGGTGGATTTTCTTCATCTATATTATTAATTATTTTTTCTAACTCTTTTTGATAATTTCTTTTCTCCATAAGATATTTCCTCTCTCTTAGAATATTATTGTAACATATTTTGGGTATTATAATATATATAGCTAGAGGAGGTTATTATGAGCATTGCTGAACAATATTTAATAGACGGATTTGAAACAGACAATAAAGAAGTTCTTACATTACATATAAATGACTCACTTTTATGGAATGAAGAAATAGAAGGCACACATCTTTATCATTTGGAAAATAAGATTAAATACTATATTGAATATATCAAGGGAAGAAAGTTTGATTCTTTATTTAAAAATAACCACTATTCTAGTTTTGTTATTAAATATATACATGAATATAAACTTCCACAATCTGCTTTAGATTTATTCGATAAATATAAGGATGAATTTAAAAAAAATAAAATTACCTTGAATTTATCCCTTTCTCAACAAAATTTTCCAGGTTGAGGCTGCTAATTACTAAATAGTATATTTAGAAATAAAATATTGGGTATATAATTATACAGGTTTTTTACCTGAATAATTTTTTGGAGGTTATTATGGCAGTTAATGAATATTTTCAAGTCGATGGTTTAGGAGTTAATAACAAAAATGAAAGTGATTTAATATTATTAATTAACGACACTCTTAATTGGGTTACTGACGATGAAAAACAACATTTAGAGCATTTACAAAATAAAATTAATGCTTATGTAGAATATATAAGAGGGGAACAATACAAACACGTTTATCCTAATGGCGAATTTAATGAGTTTACAATAGATATTCATATGAATTCATATCCTACAGAACTTGCAATAAAATTCTTTGATATGGTTAATGGAGATTTAGAAAAAGAAAATATTAAGGTTATTGTTGCTATTGATGAAAGTTCACAGGAAGAGCCAACTTCTTGTGGCTGAGGTTTCTAAAATATTAAATAGTTTATTTAATAAGTCAAAAAGAGAAGTAAAAACTTCTCTTTTTTAATTTCTCTTATATTCTACTACTTCTTCGCTTATTTCAATTTTATTAATATATTCTAATTTCCTATAATAATCCAGCTCTATAAAATCCGTTGGTTTAACCTTCATAATATTTTTATTAAAATAATTTAAATCTGCAATTTCCAACATTAAATATACAAATTGAGAGCAAAACATAATATTGGGCTTATGGGAATATTGAAAAACTCCAGTAATATTATAGGAGCTACCTACTTCATTTATTTCCCTAACTTTTTCTAAAATAGTCTTTTTCTGTTCCGAATTTGCTTTTAATTTATACACTATTATTGAAGCACCTTCATTTTTAATTAACTGTTCCAGTTCCTCTGGATTTAGGCCTGGTGAATAAACACCACCGCCACCATTATAACTTATAATAGTTTCTAATTTTTCATCAAAGGATAGGGAAACATGATTATACAACTTATTTGTAAAGGCTCCAATTATTTCACTAGCTGAGCTTTTTGTTCTAGATATAACAATATACATATAGCCATTGTTTAAGGTTGAGTAAGCCTTGTTAAAATATCCTTCTGAAAGGCTTTTATTGTTAATGTATGAAAAGGCGCTGTGCCTTGGCATATCCTGTATTATTTCATTTATTTGTTCTCTTGTTATACTTGTACCTGCTCTTTTTACCAGTTCAATTTTTCCTGTAATAATATCCTTATCCTTCATAATTTGAGAATATGTAAAGGAGTAGAACCTATTAAAATATGGGTAAATAAGAAAAACCAAGCCTGTTTTTATTAATATTCGCTTAATAAAAAACGGCGTAAGAATTAATACCATTCCTATTATTCTATATAATAAAAAAAACTTTTCATTATTTGCAAAAAAATAATAAATAAAATTATTGGCTATTATTTGAAAGGCCATAATTATAGTATAGATAATTAAATATAGTACCTTTTCTTTTCTTGTAATTTGTGACAAGGCATTGTTAACTAAGAAAAAAACTAAGCAAACAATACAAGCCATGTTAAAAGCCATATAGTTGTTACTCCAGTAAAGCACCGAAACAGTAACGCCTAACATAAGTATGACCCTTAAATAAAATCGTATGTTTTTCATAATAATTCCGCCTATTTAATATATATTAATACATTATATCATAATGGATAAAAATTTAACTATATTTAAAAAATATTTAACTAAAAATACACCTTTAAGGCTAAATTCCATGTTTAACTTTATAGGTGTACTTTAAATTTTGTTATTTAATTTTTATTCTACAATTTAATTGCCTCTGCCTGGTATGAACTTCTTACAAAGGGACCTGACGCAACTTTTGCAAATCCCATTTCATAAGCAAGGTCCTCATATTTCTTAAATTGTTCTGGAGTTATATATTCTTTTAATTCTGCATGTTCTAATGATGGTTGTAAATACTGTCCAATTGTTAACATATTTACATCTATTTCCCTTAATCTTTTAAAGGTATTTATCATTTGTTCTTCTGTTTCTCCAAGTCCAACCATAATTCCAGTCTTTGTTACAAGACCTTTTTTCTTAGCATAGTCTAAAACCTTTAAACTTCTTTCAAAGTTAGAACCTGGCATTATTTCATCATATAGTTCTGGTACTACCTCTATATTATGATTTAAAACATCTGGTTTTTCATCATAAATTATATCCATTAATTCTTCTTTTCCCTTTAAATCTGGAATTAATACTTCAACTGTTACTCCTGGAGTCAAGGCCCTTATTTCCCTAATAACATTTCTAAACTGTGTTGCACCGCCGTCTTCTAAATCATCCCTGTCAACAGATGTAATAACTGCATGTTTAAGATTAAGTCTTCTAACTGCTTCAGCTAAGTTTTTTGGTTCCTGCTTATTTACCGGATCTGGTTTTCCATGAGCTACATCGCAAAACTTACAATTTCTTGTACATACACTTCCTAAAATCATAAATGTAGCTGTTCTTCTTTCATAGCATTCCATTTTATTTGGACAATTTGCATGGGTACAAACTGTATTTAAATTCAAGTCATCTAGTAAGTGCTTTACTTCTGCAGTATTTCCTCCACCTTGAATTTTAAGCTTCATCCATTCTGGTTTTCTTTTTATTTTCATTTATTTCATCCCTATCTTTCTTTAAATAAATCCTTTATAAAAATTTCCTCTGTCATTCCTATTATATAAAAACCTACATCAACATCTTCTAAAGCTTTTTTAAATTCACTTTCTGTAAAATTTAATCCTATAAATTTTTCACTTAACTTGTCAACTTCATCATTACTGAAAAAATCACCTGTTATAATAAATTTACTAACCTTCCCCTTATCTAGGGATATTCCGTATTCAACTATACCAAAGTCATGTTTTTCAGCAAGTTCAATTTGAAATTTAGGAGTCATTCCATAGTTCCAATTATCGTTACCGAATTTTTCAGAAACAATTTCCTCTATTTTTTCCTTTTCTTCTTCATTCGGCTCTGTAATATGGTCAATATTAAAAACTTCCATTACAGTTTTATTTAAATGGTCCATAAATTCCTGTGGTGTTAAATCTATTTCGTCTTTTAATCTTCCTACTCTTGAAGATACAGACTTAACATTTTTACCAACAAACTTCAAGGGATTTGGTTTTAAAGCATTTTTTAAATGTTCTAAGTTTCCACCAAAAAGTATTGTTCCATGATGTAATACTTTACCATGTCTATGGTATTGGGCATTACCGGAAAATTTCTTACCATCTATAACTAAATCATTTCTTCCTGTAAATTCTCCATGTAGTCCTAATTTTTCTAAAGCTATAAGGACAGGCTTTGTAAAATATTCAAAGGAATTTCCTTCCCTTTCCTTAGTAATAAAGCTGTATTGAATAACCTCCATATCTTGAAAAACCGCTCCCCCGCCGGAAAGCCTTCTTACTATTTCAATATTGTTTTCTTCACAGTATTTAATATTTACTTCCTTATATATATTTTGATTTCTACCAATTACAACACAGGGTTGATTTCTCCATACCATAAAAATATCATCATCATAATTGTTAAAAACATAGTTTTCAACAGCTAAATTATATGCAATTCTATTATATGGACTATTTACAACTATCATAAGCACTCCTTCTTACAATTAATATCCTCTATTAAAATATTGCTTCTTTCAATACTCTCTATTTTGAAAATATCGTTAATAAAAATTTCCGATGTCATTCCATCAATATAATCAGATACTTTATTAGTATATAGGGCATTTCTAAAATCTTTTTCTGTAAATCTAAGGCCTATTAACCTTTGGGAAAATTTCTTAATATCGTCTTTACCAAAGAAATCTCCATTGATTATAATATCCTCAACTACTCCATTAGCAAGAGATACACCATATTCAACAATACCAAAATTGTGTTTTACAGAATGTTTTATACCACATTTTGGACTTTTCCCATAATTCCACTTATCTGAAGCAAATCTTTTAGCTCTGATTTTTAAAATTTCATCTTCTGTTTTTCCATCTATTTTTGTAATTTTATCAATGTTAAAGTCCTCTAAAACAGTTTTTTTAATATGGTCCATAAATTCTGTAACCGATAAATCCATTTCATTTTTTAACATTCCAACTCTAGCTGAAACGGAATTAACATTTTTACCAACAAATTTTAAGGGATTAGGTCTAAGGGCATTTTTCATATTTTCCATATTCCCACCATATAGTATTGAGCCATGATGAAGAACTTTACCATTACTATGGTATTGAGCATTACCGGAAAACTTCTTACCGTCTATAATTAAATCATTCCTACCTGTAAATTCTCCCTTTAATCCTAGTTTATCTAGTGAGTCTATAATAGGCTTGGTAAAATAACTAAAGGAGTTTCCCTCTCTTTCCTTTGTAATAAAAGTATACTGGATTATTTCTAAATCACAATAGATTGTACCTCCTCCAGAAAGTCTTCTTACAATATCCATATTATTTTCAATACAGTAGTCAATATTTACTTCCTTATATATATTTTGATTACGCCCCAAAAGAATACATGGTTTATTTCTCCATATTATAAAAATATCATCCTTGAAATTATTAAATAAATATTCCTCTAAAGCATGATTATATGCTGGATCCAAATTATTGTTTTCTATAACTATCATTAAATTTCCCCTTAAATTAAGAAATATTTGGAAACTTTTTCCCAATATAAAAATTATATCACACTATTATATTTACAAAAAGATAAGAGAAAATAATAACAATTATTACTTTCTCTTAAAATTATTTGTAATATTTTCCTGTAATTTCTTTAATTTCTATTTTTGTAACAGCTGTTCCCTTTAACATGTTTTCCGGAATTTCCCTACTAATTAAATTCGGAGTGTATTTTTTTATTATCTCCTTTAAAATTGTCTCCTTCATACTTACATCTTCTAATAAAGTTGCCTTTCCAAAAATAACTACCGATTCATATTTAGTATTTGTATCACAAGGATTCTCTTTTGAATCTAGTAGTAGTCCTTGCATTTCATAAATAGAAAGACAAATATTTGGATTCACCTTAATATTATCGAGTTTCTTCCCTTTTGGTAAAGAATGTACAAATATACTATCTTCATAATATACAAAATGAACAGGAATTACATAAGGCCCTCCATCTTCATTAATTGTAGCTAAAGAACCTGTTTCTGTTCTTTTAAGTAAATTTTCAATTTCTTCCTTGTTTAATTGATTCATCTTCATTCGATTTTGCATAAGTAATTTCCTCCTAATTTAAAATAAACTATTTTTATTTTCTATATTATTAAATATTGAATTAACAGCCACAATAAAAAATGGTAAAAATGTAAATAATAATGAAAGTTTTTGCCATAAGCCTCTATATCTACCGATAATATTATAAAGAAAGTCAACTTTAGAAACTGCAAATAAAATCATAAATATTCCTACAAGTATAAAATTTATAATTGTTATATTGGCCATTTTTCTATTTTTTTCTAAGCTATATAATTTCCCCAATATTAAAATCCCTATAATTATAGCTATAAAGGCTACTAGGGAAGCTGAGCCATGAATAAACTTTCCTATATTAATAATTTTAAAATTCAACATGGAGCTATCAAATAAACCTGTAAGAATACAATCTCCTAAGGCAAATAAGCCTATTGATAAGGATAGGTACCTAGCTAGTTTTTTTGAAGTATTTCGAAATCTAGTAAAAAATGCCGGTATAGCCATTAAAAATAAAATACCATTTGTAATTTCCCATGTTTTAAAAACTATATTTACAAATCCCTTTGTTTCACCAAATTTACTTATAACATTTATTATTTGATTAAAATCTGAAACAAAAACACCAAGAATAAAGGGTAAAATCAGTTCACTTATTACTCCAATAACCATAAAATAAAATCCATTTTTCCTTAAATTCAAATTTTCCTCCAAGATAAATAATTGCATCTATTATATATTATATAGGTATAAAAATACATAAGCTTTAATAAATTTATTTATTATCTAGCCCTATTTTCTTCTTTCTGTTAATATATTTATAAAGCTGGTGATTAAATGATTAACGATATTTGTCCTCATATTTTTAATAATGAATATAGGAATATAAAACCTAAAAAAGATGATATAGCCTTAATTTATAATAATGAAAAAATCTTGTTAAGACAAGAAAATGATTATATAGCTTATCCAACAATTGAAGAAATAAAAGAGGATAACATAAACTACACTTTCTTGTTTACAATTGACAGTAAAAATTATTTTTTAGCTGAAAATGTAGATATTAGTAAATTAAAAGAATATTCCTTACATTCAAATTTTATATTAAGAAAAACAAAGCCCACATATTTGTCCTTTGCTGGTATAACAGGGTATCAACTTAATACATGGTATAATAACACGAAATACTGTGGCAAATGTGGTAGTAAAATGTACCATAGTGAAACTTCTAGGTCTATGGTTTGTAGTAATTGTAAGGACACTAGATATCCTTTTTTAGCACCTGCTGTTATAGTTGGAATAATTAATAAAGATAAATTATTAGTTACTAAATATAACAGAAGCAAGTATAAAAACTATGCCTTAGTAGCAGGTTATGCAGAAATCGGAGAAAATATAGAAGACACCGTCCGTCGTGAAGTAATGGAGGAAGTTGGCCTAGAGGTAAAAAACATTACATATTATAAAAGTCAGCCTTGGAGTTTTTCCTGCTCCCTCTTATTTGGATTTTTCTGTGAACTCGATGGCTCTGACCAAATAAAACTAGATGAAGATGAACTGTCAATGGCTAAATGGGTTACTAGGGAAGAATTAGATAATAGCCCTGACTTAATTAGCTTAACAGCAGAAATGATACAAATGTTTAAAGATAATAGAGTAAAGTTTAGGTGATATAGTGGAATTTCATGAAAGATTAAAAATAGTAAGGGAAAAACAAAAAATCGACTTAGAAAATTTAGCAAAGGATTTGGATATTTCCACAGAAGAAATTATTAGTTGGGAAAATGGCGAAGAAGAACCCAGCATAGATAATTTAATTAAATTAAGTAAAATTTATAGAACTTCCACTGACTACTTGTTAACTGGAAAAAGCAGTTCAGACTTTTTCTTTAAAATATTAATGCTAGTTTTATCGGTAATAACTCTAGGAGTCTTCTTATTTGTTATAATTGCTGCAATAAGAATACTATTTAACTAATATTTTATGATTTAAAAGCCCTTCTATTTTTTATTAGAAGGGCTTTTATTTTTCCATAAAATCTATAACTCCTTTAAAGGTCTTTTTCCTTCGTTGGAATTAAAAGTCTTAATCCATTTATAATAACTATTAAGGTACTTCCCTCATGGGCAATTACCCCTAAAGCTATATCCATTTTTCCAATAAAGTTTAAAACTACCAGCAAAACTACTATTGCCATTGAAAAAACAATATTTTGCACTACTATTTTATTTAAACGCTTTGAAACAGTATGGGCATAGCTTAATTTTAATAAATCATTATTTGTTAATACAACATCTGCAGCGTCTATGGCAATGTCTGTTCCATCTCCCATGGCAATTCCAATATCTGCCTTAACTAAAGCAGGAGCATCATTTACCCCATCACCTGTCATTCCAACAATACCATATTTTTCCTTTAATTTTTCTATTACAAGGGATTTTTCTTCAGGCAGTACATTTGCTATAACTTCATCTATATTTAAAATATCCCCTACAGCCTTTCCTACTTTTTCAGAATCCCCTGTAACTAATACAGTGTGAATATTTTGTGATTTAAAATAGTTAATAGCTGTTTTAGAATTTTCTTTAGGTAAATCCATTAAGGCTATTAGGCCTACTACCTGATTATCTTCTACAATATAAACTACAGTCTTGCCTTCTTTTTCAAATAAATTCCTTCTATTTTCAATTTCTTTATTTACCTTAGTAAAACCTGTAGGTTTCCCTACTTTATATAAAACTCCATTATACTTTGCCGCTATTCCCATTCCAATTATATTTTTTATTTCAATATCTAATTCCTCTATATTATTGTCAAAATAATTTACAATAGCTGTAGCTAAAGGATGGTTAGAATTTTTTTCCATTGTAACTACAATATTTATTATTTTTTCCTTTTCTATGTTTTCTAATAAATAAAAATCTGTAACTTTTGGCTTTCCTTCAGTTAAAGTACCGGTTTTATCAAAAGCAATTGCCTTTATATAATTTAAATTAGATAAATAAGAACCACCTTTAAATAGCACTCCTTTTTTTGCAAGATTTGATATTCCAGATAAAGTTGCCGGAATTGCACTGGCTGCTAAGGCACATGGAGAAGCTGAAATAAGAAATACTATTCCCCTATAGAAACTTAAATTCCAACCCCAATTAAAAATCATAAGTCCCATTATAATAATAAGAGGAAACAAGACCAAAACAACTGTTACATAAATAGGCTCTATTTTTTTAATTTTACTAGCTGTTTTTGTTAAATTCTTTTGTGACTGATTTACTAATTCTAATATTTTTGCAAAGACAGTTTCTGAACTGTCCTTAGTAACTACCATTTTAAAAGTTCCAGTACCATTAATTGTACTTCCAAATACCAGGTCACCAATATTTTTTTCCTTAGGAATACTTTCACCGGTTATGGCTGACTCATCAATAGAAGTTGAACCGGAAATAATTTTACCATCAGTTGGAACTTGATCTCCATTTAAAACCTGAACCTCATCTCCAATAGATAATTCTTCAATTGAAACTATTTTTATACTTCCATCTTCTTGAACTAACCTAGCTTCTGTTGGTGTCATTTTTAATAAGTTGGTAATTTCCCTTTTACTTTTTCCCTCTGCATAATCCTCTAGAAAATGTGCACCTGCAAAAATCAATATTAAAAGTGCAGCCTCTTCAAAATTATTAATTAAAATTGCCCCTACTGCTGCTAAGGTCATTAGGAGATGAATATTAGGTGAAAATCTCTTCTTGCTAACAGTGTCCCTTATAGTATCACCAAATCCTTCACCAATAACATGATAACCTGCAAATAAAATAGAAGCTAAATATAAAATTTTGTTAAAAATATCAGAAGGGAATTTATAAAATAAAGCTATTAAATATAGTATTAAACCAATTATATATAAAATTGGCCCCATGCTGCCATGACTATGTTCATGCTCATGTTTATGTTGATGCTCATGTTCATGTTTATGTTCATGACTATGATTACTAATTTTTTTATTATAACTATCTTTCATTATACTCACGCCCTTATATTAGTCTTTGTTCATATGAATATTTAATCATATGTTTAAGTAAATGTCAATTACTATATAATTATGACTATAATTAATTAAGGAATAATATATATGGACATATCTTTATACAAATTTAATAAATATTATTTATGTAACTCTTAATTGACAACTATTAGGTTTTCATTGGTCTATGCCACTAAAGTTTATGCTAATCTACTAGTCAATATGGACTTATTATGATTTCAAAAAGATTGCAGGTTTTAAGAAAGAAAAACTATTTCCAAGAAGAGCTAGCTGAAAATTAAATAATTCTAAACAGGTAATTTCTCTCTGGCCAAGGAAATCCTGACATAGACAATATTATAAAACTATGCGAAATTTATAGTATCGGCACAGACTATATTTTACTAGGTGAAATTACCAATAAAAATTCTTCAACTAATTATCCAGCGCCAGTTAAGTATATTAAAAAAATTCTATTATATTTTTCACCTACTTCCTAGCAATTATTTTAACAATAGGTTTTGTTATAAAGTTGATTATACTTTAAAAGATAAAATTTATTACCCTTAAAATTACAAAAACGAGAAATATATATTTCTCGTTTTACAATTCTTCAACTAATTCATTTCTTTCTTTAAAAGTATTATGATTGTCTGAAGGTTTTGCATTTTCTGAAGCATAACCTACTGGAAGTAAACAAACCGGTCTTAAATTTTCCGGAATATTAAATTCCTTCTTCGTTAATTCCGGGTCAAAGGAAACTACCCATACAGAATCAAGTCCTAAATCCTTTGCCTCTAACATCATATGACTACAAACAATTGAGCCGTCCATTACTCCACTATTATAGCCTTCTACAAAAGGACTTTGCCAACTTTCTTCCTCATTAACACAAATTAGAAATACAAGAGGAGCATTGTAAGCATTTTTAGTAATTTTTCTTATTTTCTCTATAGCCTCCGGACTTTTTAAAACAAAAATCTTTTGTGGTTGAAAATTACAAGCCGTTGGAGCTACTTTAGCCGCTTCTAATATTTGATTGATTTTTTCTTCCTCTACTTCTTTACTAGAATAATCCCTTACAGAATACCTTTCCTTGGCTAACTTAATAAAATCCATTTTTTCCTCCTTATTCAAATATCCGTTCTGTAAACTTAAATGAAAATGAGAACTCCAAACCTCTGTTTGATACAATGTTTTTGACACAAAACCAATATCTCCCAGAAAGGATGTAGTTCTCATGTCAAAAATTGTATCAATTAAGTGTCCAAAGTGCAACAATATTCATTCTTTTTATCGTTATGGTAAAGATAGGTATGGTTTTCAAAAATTTTTATGTAGGGATTGTAATCACCAATTTGCTCCTGATAATCCGTCTACTAAAGTTTTAAAAAATCATCCTCGTTGTCCTATTTGTGGTAAGGCTACTTTTCTTCACCATGATTATGATTATTATTCTAATTTTAGATATGGTGACAAAAAATGTAACTACTCTATGTTTGTACCTAAACCCAATTCAATTTTACCTTCTTCAATGTCTAAGCTTGTTGGTAAAACGGATTTTAAAGGTATGAGATACCCAGTTTATTTAATTATTAACGTCCTTGTTATGTTTTATATTGGTAAGAATTCTTTTAGAAATATTTCCCTTATTCTTAGAATTGTTAATAATGTCAAGGTCTCTCATACTACTGTTAGTAACTGGTGTAAAAAATTTGCTCCTCTATTTCATAATCTTTCTTTGGATTAATCCCCTTGATGGATTTTAATTCTGATGAATGGCATGCTGATGAAACTGTTGTTAAAATTAGTGGTGAAAAATACTATATTTGGTTTATTGTTGATTCAGAAACTAGATTTATTTTAGGTTATCATCTTTCTCGTAGTAGAAGTTCTACTGAAGCCTTTACTTCTATTAACGCTGTTAAAGATATGGGAACTGTTGGTTCTATAGTTACTGATTGCTATAGTGCCTATAGACAACCTATTAAAACCATTTTCAACAATAAGGTTAATCATATACGTGTTAAAAGCTTTAGTGATGATATTACTAATAATTTAATTGAATCATTTCATGGTCAATTTAAAGCTTGGTATAAGACTAAACGTGGTTTTTCTTCTTTTGAATCAGCCAATAATTTAATTAGTATGTTTGTTTTCTTTTTTAATTTTGTTAGAGATCATTCAGGACTTAACAATTTTACTCCTGCTCAGGTCGCCGGTCTTAATTTAACAAAAAGTCAAAAGAAAAAATTTCTTTTAGTTGCTTAATTTGAATTTCAGCTAGATATTTCTAAAATATTTGTTCTTGAAAATTTCAAGGGCATGCTTTGCATGTTCATTTTACCCTTGACAATTTTTAAAACTAACATTTATACTTTAGCTAATGAAATTCAAAAGATATTTTTTTATTTTTTTGTTTTGTGAATAAATATTGTGTCATTTTTTCATAATTAGTTTACATTATTTCTTCTTAAGTCCACATATGTAATAATAATCTAATCTTATAATGGAATTGTATCAATTAAATGTACAAATTCCAACAAAATTTATTAGTTTTACAGTCATAATAAAAATAAATTTTTAGTAAGTCTAAAAAAACATAAGGCAGCAATAGCTGCCTATACAAAAGAGTTTACTATTTAATAAAATATTAGCCAATAACTTAAATAGTTTTTTACCTCCTCGATGAAAAACTAAAATCTATACTATAAATTCTTCATAAATCTTTAATGCAATTTTTAAATTTTTGATTTTAACTCTTTCATTAACTTGATGGCATAAATTTTCATCACCAGGCCCAAAAATAATAAAAGGTTTTTTTAATCTGGGAATTATATCTGAAGCATCTGTATAATATTTTATTCCAAGTTCTTGAAATTCAGGGTTTATTTTTTCTACAATTTCTCTAAAATCTTTAATATATTTATTGTCCAAATCAGCTTCTATTGCTTCCCTATCATTTAGAATTTCATATTCTATTGACGATTCTTGCCCATATTCCTTTTTAATATCCATTATAGCCCAGTCTATTATTTTAATAAATTCTTTATTGGAAATTTTTGGTGTTAATCTGATATCAAGATAAGATTCACATAAGTTTGGTACTATATTACTCTGCACTCCTCCTACAATCTTATTATTTGATATTGTTGACCAACCAAGTAAATTATCTTTTTCATTAATTTCTTCTAAAGATTTTCTTATTTTATAAATTAAGCTATAATTCATATCAATTGCATTTACTCCATTTTCAGGAAAGGCGCCATGAGAAGATTTTCCTTTAAGTATGAATTTAATCCATAATGCTCCCTTTTCTTTAATTCCCAAATTTAAACTCGTTGGTTCTGGCACAACAAAAAAATCTGTATCATCTAAAACACCTTTGTCCATTATATCTTTAATTCCCATTCCACCTTGTTCTTCATCTGCTGTAAAAACAAAAAGATAACTTTTTTTTGTAGATACATTTATTAGTTTTTTTGCTAAATATATCATACAAGCAACACCACTTTTCATGTCACTTGTACCCCTACCATAAATATATCCATTTTCTTCTACGGGATCTAATGGCTTATACTTCCAACCATCTGACCTTGAAGCAGAAACAGTATCAATATGGCCTATAAAACTGACTGTCTCATCTGTACTTCCATTAATTTTTATAATAACCGACTTTCTGTTTTCCTTATGTTTTATAATTAATTTTCCCCTGTGATCTTTAAAATAATTATAGATGTAATCCACCATTGAATTTTCATTCCCCGGTGGATTCATACTATTGATCTTTACTATATCTTTTAATATTTCTACTAAATCTTTCATGATTATATTATTTTACTTAGTTATATAGTCTACTAAATTATTGAATAAAATAGGATATGATTTCCATTCAACAAATTCCATTGGTCCCCAATGTGGAGCACAATCAGATGTAAATACAGCTGATTTACCCTTTCCAAATGATTTAACAACAATAAAAGGATCATCACCAATGGTAGCTAAAATTTCAGAATCTTCAATGGCTATAGTTTTATTATAACCTAGAAAATGAGGCCATTCTTTTTCCATACCTTTAAATACCTCATGTTCTTCTTTCAAAATTTGAGGATATACCCCTGCAGGATGTTCAGCTCTATCATCTTTTCCTAAACATTTTACTGGTAATATATCAGCAATAGGAGTCATCTCATACCTAGATGTGCCATTTATTCCGGAAAATGCCATATAACCTCCCATCATTATAAAACTACCACCATTTAATACATAGTCCTTTATTAGTTGACAATTATCTACATCCTTATTACCTGATATAAATACATTATCTTTTAACAAAAGAGTATTAGATCCTATATCTGATAGAATAACAACATCATACTTACTTATCTCCTCTAAGTTGTTTGGAAAATCATATTGTACTCTATGATTAGGTATATAATTAACTTCATGTCCATTATTTTCAAAAGCATCCTTAAGCCACATTACTCCTTCTTCATAAGTAGTAGTAGTGAAACTATCAAAACCCTTTTGATGTATAGTATAAGTTACCCAAGATTCTCCAGCTATTAATATTTTTTTCATCTATTTCCTCCTAAAAATTTAAAATCAGTAATGCATAAAACAGTATAAAATTTAAATACTCATCAATTTCTACATATTCATTAGGACTATGACATTGAGCCATATTACCAGGTCCAGCAATAATAGTTGGAATTTTTGAAATATTTTGAAATAATCGAGCATCATTTCCAGCTGGTGATCCAACAATTTCAGAATCCTCAATAACAGTATTTATTAATTCTTTAGATTTTTTAAAAAAGTAACTATTTCTGTCTGTTTCAAAAGATCCTCCCGCTTGATAAATACTAATTTTCGGAAGATTGTCTTTCAACCAAAAATCACCTTGGCTTCTTCGATAAATACTATCTTCAATATCTTTTACAACCTGTTCCTTTGACATTATTTCTGGAAGATAATGAACACATATATTTATTTCACAATTATCTGGAACTGTTGAACCTGCACTTCCTCCTTTAATAACCCCTACATTTAACGTTGGAGGAGGTAGTAGATCATGCTTATACCTCATCAACCAATTGTGCTCTAACTCAATAAGTCCATCTATTAAGAACATCATTTTTTCTATAGCATTTATACCTAACCATTTTGAACCTGAATGTAATGCTTTCCCCTTAACTTTTATATTGAAAAATACAAATCCCATATGAGCAGCTTTAATATTGTTTTCCGAAGGCTCACATACAACTACTCCATCACCAGTAATGCCTCTATTTACCAGAGAAATACTTCCATTGCCACCACCTTCTTCATCTACGACAGAAGTAAAAGTAACATCTATGGGTAGTTTTAAACCTGCATCTTTTATTAACTTAACTGCCATCAGTGATGCCATCAGACCTGACTTCATATCAGCAGCTCCCAAACCATATATTCTATTATCCTTAATAATAGGAGTCCATGGATCAGTTTTCCATAATTCCATATTTCCTGGTGGCATAGTATCAACGTGACCATTAAATACTAATTTTTTAGAACTGTTTTCTCCTTTAAATTCAGCTAATAAATTATATCTTCCTTCATAATCATGACCAAGATTTCCTTCATCATGTTTTTTTAAAGAAGCAATCATTGTTTCCTCTCTTAATTGATCTTTTTCTATAGAATCAGCTTCCATTTGAATAAGTAAATTTTCTAAATATTCTTGTCCCTTTTTCTCTTTACCACCATCTATCCCATGTCCAATAACTTGAGTATCTATACTAATTAATTCCCTAAGCTTTTCTATATAATAATTTTTATTATCCTCTAAGGTCTTTTTTAATAATTCCATAAGAACTCCTTAATATTTTTTTACATTTTCATAAACTAAATTCCAGAATTTATCAAAATCTATTTTAGTAGCTACCTTTGTATTTCTAGGTAATTCTGTTGCATGATGCATATCACATACAGTTCTTCCATAAGTCATACCATGTTCTAATGAAATCTGTACATTACACTCTACAAATTCAAACATACTAGGATCTATTAAATATGCAATCGTAGTTGGGTCATGAACTGGAGGAGCTTCCCAACCAAAAAAGTCTTTTTGAGTTTTTGTAAAAAACTCCATTAAGTCAACTATCAATTTTGATGCTTTATTGCCAACTGTTCCTATTTTATCTACCACTTCTTTAGTGGCTTTTGCTTGTCTTGTTAGATCCAATCCCATCATAACTATAGGTAAACCACTACTAAAAACTACATGTGCTGCTTCAGGATCTGCAATAATATTAAATTCTGCACTAGGCGTAACATTTCCTGTTCCATATGCTCCGCCCATTATTACAATTTCCTCAATATTTTCAATTATTTTTGGCTCCAATCTTAAACTCATACCAATATTAGATAATGGTCCAGTAGCCACTACGGTAATTTTTTCTTTGGAATTTTTAATAGTATCTATTATATAATTCACAGCATGAGTATCTTCTGGTTTCTTTGTTATTTCACCAAACACAGGCCCATCTAATCCTGTCTCACCATGAACATTTCCTATAGATTCTGTAGATAAAAATCTATCTCTAACCATAGGCATATCCATTCCTGAATAAACTGGGGTATCTATTTTTAAATGGGTACAAATTTTTAATGTATTATTTAATGTATTTTCTAAAGAATTATTTCCAGATACAACTGTAATTCCTAGGACATCAATATTTTCTTCTGCTTCAGCTAATATAATAGCAACTGCATCATCGTGACCAGGGTCAACATCTAAAATTATTTTTTTCATAATATCTCCTTTATAATAATGAACTCTTTTCTCTTTCTTTCTTCTTTTTACCAATTATAAGTGATATGGTCAATACAACTATTGTTGCAATATAAGGAATCATTAAAATGAATTGTGAAGCCAATCCATAAGCTTGCAATCTAGATCCTATAGTGTCTGCAAATCCAAATAACAATGTTCCTATCCATGCAAATATAGGGTTCATCCCACCAAAGAACATAGCTGCAACTCCCATAAATCCTCTTCCGTTTGTCATGTTTTCTACAAATAAATTCGAATATCCTAATGATAGGTGTGCACCAGCCAGTCCTCCTAGTACTCCTGACATTAATACCACTCTAAATTTTGTTTTATATACATTAATACCAGCTGTTTCTGCTGCCATAGGGTTTAATCCTACACTTCTAACTCTTAGTCCCCACACTGTTTTAAACAGCAAATACCATAAAGCAAAAACCATAACAATTCCAACTAACTCAAAAACAGAATAATTATTAAATAAACTATTAAGAACTGGATTTTTTGACAAAAAACCTATTTTTATCTGGGGCAAAGGTTTAACCTCTTGAGAATAAAAACTACCTGTTGTTCCTAGCCATTCATTTAATAAAAATTTAGTTACAGCTAAGGCTAACATATTTATTACCGTTCCCACGGCAAAAACATCTGCATTATACTTTAAATGCGCCACTCCTATAACCCAAGAAATTATAACTCCAACTACTATTGCAGCTAACACAGCTAATATCCAACTACCAGTTAAATAACTAATAGCCACTGCAATAAAAGCAGAGCAGAGCATTACCCCTTCTGTTCCAACATTTAAAATATTTGCTTGTTGGGTTAAACATGCAGATAAAGCAGCGAAAAGTATAGGTGTTGCTGCCCTTATTGTTGAATGTATTAGGGTATAATCGAATATTTTACTTAGATTTTCCAACATCTTCGCTCACCTTATCCTTCCTTATTTTTTTCTTTATTATAAATAACCCTTCCATTGTTGCAAATAAAATGAACATTGCTATAAGTCCATCTATTAATGATTTCGGAACTCCTGTAAACCTCTCCATAGCTAGAGCTCCCTGTTTTAGAATAGCGATAAAACCTGATAAGACAGGAACTAAAGCAATATTATTTTTAGCTATTAAGGATGCTAGCATACCATCAAATCCTATTCCTGTAGAAAAACCATCAAGAAAATATCCATATATTCCTAATACTTCAATTCCCCCAGCTAATCCTCCTATAGCACCTGAAAGCATCATTCCTTTAACCATAGTTTTTTTATCTGGAATACCTATATACGCACTAAAGTCATTATTCAATCCAACACTTCTGTACTCATATCCTTTCCTAGTCTTTTTAAAGAAAAAATATACTAATATAATTACTCCTATCGCAATAAATAATCCTGTGTTAGCTCTGCTTGGAGACATTATCCTTGTCAATGAAGCACTTTCCTGTATTTGTGGTGTTTGTGCAACTCCTTTCCCTGCCGACATAGGATTATTTACTAAATATGATGTAATATATGTGGCAACATAATTTAATAAAATAGTTGTACAAACATCACTAACTCCATAGTAAGCTTTTAAAACCCCTGGAATAGCTGCCCAAAGTGCACCTATTATGGCTGCTAATGATAATGCTAATGGAACATGGACCATTTTTGGTAACCCTGTTATTGCATATCCTACCCATGCAGCAGTAATAGCACCTAGGTATATCTCTCCTTCAACACCAACATTAGCCATATTTACCTGCTGAGCAACAGCAAAAGCTAGAGCCGCAAGCATTAGAGGAACAAATCTCTCCAGAGTACCACCAAAATTAAATTTCCCTATTAACGCACCTTTAAATAGTTCTATATAGCTTGTTACAGGATTATAACCCATTACCCCTATAATAACGGCTCCTATTAAAAGGGCAACTATAATGGAAATAACAATATTTATATATGTCTTTTTTTTCATTGTACAGTTCCTCCTGCCATAAGCATTCCTAGTTTCTCCTCAGTAGCCTCGTGTACTTGTAATTCTCCAGTAATCTTGCCTTCAAATATAACCGCTATACGATCAGATAAAGCTAAAATTTCCTCTAAATCAGCTGATATTAGTAGAATAGCCTTTCCTTTTGCTTTTTCTTCATTAATTTTTTTTCTGATCATTTCAATAGCACCTATATCAACCCCTCTAGTAGGTTGACTAGCTATGAGTAATCTACCTTCAGAAGAGATTTCTCTAGCAACTACAATTTTTTGAGCATTACCACCACTTAAAAATTCGGCGCTACTTTCAACATTTCTTGGACGTATATCATAATCTTCAACTAGCTTTTCAGAAAATTCCTCAGACTTCTTTTCATCTATAAAAATCCCCCTACTGAGCTCATTATTATACTTTAAACCAATTAAATTTTCTCTAATTGAAAACCTTCTATTTAATCCTCTCTTATTTCTATCATCTGGAATCAAAGAAACTCCCAAGTTTCTAATTTTTCTAGTACTAAGATTGCTTATCTCTTTACCTTCTAAAATAATCTTCCCTTTTTCAGTTTTTCTCAAGCCTGTAATAGCTTCTACTAACTCAGCTTGTCCATTTCCGTCTATTCCCGCTAAGCCTAAAACTTCTCCAGATTTAACATTCAGGGATAACCCTCTTATTTTAGAAATTTCTCTATCTCCAGGAATATATACACTTTCTATTTCGAGAACATCTTCACCAGGATTAGACTCCTTATGTTCTATATTTAAAAATACCTCTCTACCTACCATAAGCTTAGCTAATTCTCTTTCACTAGTATCTTCTTTGTTTACAGTAGTTATATATTCACTTTTTCTCATTATGGTAATTCTATCGCTTATATCCATAACTTCGTTTAACTTGTGGGATATAAACACAATTGATTTATTATCTTCTTTGAGTTTTCTTAATATTTCAAATAACTTTATTGTTTCCTGTGGAGTTAAAACAGCCGTAGGTTCATCTAATATTAAGATATCCGCTCCTCTGTATAAAGTCTTTATTATTTCAACTCTCTGAGCTTCTCCAACTGATATATCTTTAACTTTTTTGTTTAATTGTATATCTAATCCATAGTTATCTATGTATTCTTTAATAATGATTTCTGATTTTTTAAAATCAATTCTATTTAAAGATTTTCTTGGTTCAAATCCAAGAATTATATTATCTAAAACAGTCATATCATCAACTAGCATAAATTCTTGATGAACCATTCCTATTTTTTCATCTATTATTTCCTTAGTAGAAAAATCTTTAAATTCCTTTCCCTTAACAATAATAGTTCCTGAATCCGCTGGATATAATCCATATAAAATTTTCATCAAACTTGATTTCCCAGCACCATTTTCACCAATTAAGGAATGGATCTCCCCTTCTATTAAATCGAATTTACCATTTGATATTGCTGTTACTCCTGGAAATGTCTTTACAATATCCTTCATTTCTATTAATTTTTTCATATTTATCTCCTAATATAAATTAGCAAGTTAAAAACTTGCTAATTCCATTATTCTGTTTCGAAGCCCTCATATGATTCAACTACTATTTCTCCAGATTTAATAGCTTCTGATAATTCTGCAACCTTCTCAAGTATATCTTCAGGAAATTTATCCCCTAAGCTTTCTTTTATTACTGACATATCCGTTAAGCCTACACCATCACTAGCCACGTCCATTCTTAAAGTTTTATTACCTTCGAATTCATTGTTATAAACAGACTTTATCATTTCATAACTTGCAACATCCACTCTTTTTAACATGGAAGTTAAAATTCTTCCAGGATAAACAGAATCTTGATCTAAATCTACACCTATTGCATAATTTCCTGTGTCATTAGCAGCTTCTAATATACCATTTCCTGTATTTGATGCTACGTTCATTACTATATCAGCGCCTTGACTGTATTGTGCCAAAGTTAACTCTTTTCCCTTTAAAGGATCATTAAAAGTACCTGCAAAAGAACTTAGTATTTTTACATCTGGGTCTATGTATTTCGCTCCTTGTTCATATCCAGTTAAAAAATCTCTTAAAACTGGGACATCCATACCGCCAACCCATCCAATAACCTTTTCCTCATTTACATTTTCAATTTCTGTTTTAGTTGTAAACATAGTAGCGGCAGCTCCTGCTAAAAATGACCCTTCATTTTGTGCAAATGTTGCAGATACAACATTATCGCCCTTTACTACACCATCAATTATCCCAAATTTAACATCTGGATAATCTTTAGCATGTTTTTCTATGATCTCCTGTAATTGAGTAGAAATCCCCAATACTAAATCATATCCATCATTAGCCATTGTTATTAAATTAGTTTCCCAATCAGCTGCAACTTTGGATTCCAAAACTTTAATTTCAAAATTTTCCTCACCAAATTCTTCTAATGCTCTTTCTACTCCTTCATAAGCTGAATCGTTAAAAGATTTATCTCCCAAAAATCCTGCTAATACTAAAGCAACTCTGATCTTTTTATCTCCTTCTTTACCATTACCAGTTTCCTTACCAGCTTCTTTACCATTACCACAAGCTCCTAATAGTAATGCTATTACTAATAACATAGATATTAAAACTCTTTTTTTCATCTTACCCTCCTAAATTTATTTATTAAAACGTTTTACTAATTTGCCTAAAATTTCCAACCTCCTTAGTTTATTTATTAAAACGTTTTACTAATTTGTTTAAAAATATTATAAGGCTATAGTGGTGTCACGTTTTATTAGTTTAGGTGCTACCAAAATTTCCTTATTCTTTATTTTTTTATTCTCTATTTGGTCTATCAATAAATTAGTTGCTTCTTTAGCTATTTCCATAGAATTCTGATCAACCGTTGTTAAATAAGGTTCTATAAACTCTGTCATATATAAATTATCATATCCTATTACAGAAATATCATCTGGTACATTTTTATTTTTTTCTCTAAACGCTTTTATAGCTCCATAAGCAGAAAGGTCATTAAAACAAAATGCTGCAGTTACCCCTTGCTCTAAAAGATACATCCCCGCTTCATATCCGCCTAAATAAGTGTAATTTCCATGAACTATATTTTCTGGTTTTAAATACAAACCTTCTTCCATAAATGAATTTAAAAATCCTGACAATCTCCTATTGGAATTAAATGTTCCCCTTGGTCCTATAACACAACCTATATTTCTATGTCCTAGTTCTAAAAGATACTTTCCTGCCAAATACCCGCCCTTTTCACTATCCCCAGATACTATATATGTGTTAGCATCTTCAGATACCCCAATAAATTCATCTAAATAAACTACTTTTAAGTTTCTTAACCTTTTATTATTTTTAATATATTGGGCTATATTAATAGATACAACAAGTACACCATCTATTAAATTAGTTGCCAATAAATTCTTTTCAATGTCATCTAAATTTTCAATATCATTTGAATTTATTAATATTACATTATAATTTCTTTTACTTGCATAAATATCAACATATTTAGCAATTTCAGGATAAAAGGGATTTGAAATATCAGGAACTATTAAGGCTATTATCTTAGTATTTTGCATTACTAAACTTCTTGCTATTTTGTTTGGTACATAATTTAATTCTTCAGCAGATTTTAATACCTTATCTCTAGTTTTTTTGGATATTTTAAAATCGGCATTATTTAACACCATCGATACAGTGGTTGTAGATACTCCAGCTTTTTTAGCCACATCTTTAATTGTTATTTTCATGTTAGCCTCTATTAAAACGTTTTAGTAAATTAATTATACTATATTTTTTTTATTTCTACAATAATAAATTATAATTATTTAAACAAACAAACTATAGATTATGGGAATTAACAAGGCCGGTATGGAATTTCCAACCTTTATTTTATTTCCCCATATTAAATTTATACCTATGCAGAAAACCAAAGTTGCACCAACCATAGATATATTATTAATTAATTCTGCCCCAATAAAATTGCCACTTAATATTGCAATTACAGTTATTATTCCTTGGTAGATAAACATAGGTATTGCTGCAAAAGCAACTCCTATTCCAAATAAGGAGCCATTAATCATAACAATGACAAAATCCAAGGCTCCCTTAGCCACCAGCATTGAATAATCTCCTGTAAGACCATTTTGTATTGAACCAACTATCCCCATGGCTCCTACACAAATTATTAACGAGGTATTTACGAAGCCATCTACAAAATAATTATCTTCTTTTTTATTGAATTTTCCCTTTATCCACTGCCCTAGTTTATAAATTTTATCTTCTATTTTCAATAATTCCCCTATAATAGTTCCAAGGGCAAGGGAAATTATTAACATCATTGTTCCCTGGGTCTTAATATTATTTCCATCTATTACTAGCATATATTGTAAGGTTCCGGTAATTCCAATAAATAAAACCGCTATTCCTATTATTTTCATAAGGCTCTCTTGAATATTTTTTGAAATTTTACGTCCAAAATATGTACCAAATATTCCCCCTAGAACTACTGAGGCTGTATTTATTATTGTCCCCAAATCTATCACTTCCATTTAAAATAATAAGCTATTAATCATTTTAGTATATATCTTTAACGCATTAAAGTCAAAGACGGATTATTGGGAACCCTCCTTTAAATATTTGACCCTATGTATTTATAGTTTGTGAAATTTAGGATTCATCTTATTAAAGGTAGAAAAATACCTAAAGCCAATTTCCCTTAAAGTTTCTTTTGCCTTATCTACTCCAAAACCTAAATCCTCTTCTTTATGGCTATCACTACCAATAGTAATAATCTCACCACCAAGGTCCCTGTATAGCTCTAAAATTTTAATAGATGGAGTTAGTCCATTTACCTTATATCTTACATTAGAGGTGTTAAATTCTAAACCCTTACCATCCCTTATAACAGTTTCTAATATTTTCTTGATTATATCCCTATTATAATTAAACATATCTACTTCTTTGTCTAAATACCTTCTAATTAAATCCATATGGGCTAGACAGGAATATCCCTTAAAGTTTTCTACTACCTTAAACATTTCTCCATAATATTCGTCATAACATTCTTCATCTGTTTTGCCCTTTTGAAACTCTCCTGTCCAAAATTCCATATCCCTAACTTGATGAATTGAAAGTAAAATAAAGTCCATAGGATATTTTCCCACTAATTTTTCATATTTATCTATTGTATGACCTTGTACTCCAAATTCTAAACCACTTTTAATATTGATTTTATTATAATATTTGATTTGTAAATCTTCTATTTCTGCAAAATATTTTTCATAATTAACATTTCTAATTTCCTTACCCTTATGTATTTTAGGAGTTCCCTTATCGGTCCAATCTAGTTTTACCCCATAATCAACATGGTCTGTAAAGCAAATTTCCTTTAAACCTAAATTAATTGCATCTTTAACTACTTTTTCCATCGGATACCAAGAATCATCACTATAATCGGTATGTATATGGTAGTCTAATTTCATAATCCACCTCTTTAAACCTATAATAATATTTATTATATATATTATACCTTACTAAAATACAAGCCGATGCTTATTTGCACCGGCTAATTTTAATCTTCTATTGAAATAATATTAAACTGAGTTCCTAAATTTTCTCCAGTAATATTTAATTTATCACCAATTTTTACAAATGGTAATTTAGTACTTGCCTTTATTGGAGCTACAAATACCAGCTCACTTCCATCAGCCCTAATGAAATAACTAGTATTTCCCTCTATTGTAACAGGATAGATTTCCCTTACTGTTATTTCCATATCCTCCAAGGCCGATTCATCTATTTCCCTGTCTATATTAGTTGAGTCATAAATAGCCAGGGCCTGTTCTATTGTACTTCCTGTTGCAACATTCTGGTAGTTTTGTGCATCAATAAAAGCAAAGGTCTTAATTAGTCCGGCATTATCCTTTAATGAAAGAAAATAAGTTGGTCTGTTATACAGATTAATTAAAATTGGGAAGGTGGCATTATAGCCTTTTTCCTGTACTGCACCTTCTGCTGAAGCCATTGCCGATTGTTCATCTGCTGATGATACAGGGAAGAACTTAGTCTCCTTAGTCCTCATATTAATAAGTACAAAGCCTATATTAGACTCATCTGCTAAAACAGAAGTAATTCCAGTATAAAGATAAATATCATTTCCTAGAGAAAGGTAATTGTATCCATCAGTTGGCTCAGTAACTCCTTTTTGTCCAATATATTGGTTAATAAAACCTCCCTGTAACCTTCCATTCCAAGTAAGCTGTTCAAGAACCCTATCAGCTGAATAAACCCTGTCTATCCACTCTGGAACCTCTCCTACCTTATATCTATTGGTGTCCCCTGTAACTGCATCAACAACTATAACGGAATTTGCATCCATTCCTCCAATTAAACCAACAGTAGGCTTTACAGTAGAACCTACCCAGTATGGATGGCCTTTATCATCAGTTTCAAAATTTATTTCATCTATTAAGGCTGTCGGGTATTTAAAACGCATATGTCTTTTAATATCCCTTGAAAATTTATCGGAAAAAGAATACTTAATTGGCTTCTCCAATTTTTTTAACTCTACCTCTTGGTCTACCATATCTACAGATATATAATATGGAATTCCATTTCTATTGTTTTTTATCCACTTAATAATATCGGAATAAATTAAAGGGGTATTTCTTACAGGCTTACCATTAACTGTAGCCTGACTGTAAGTTTGGTCAATATCATATTGGGAAACTAAATCTTCAATTTCCCCCATTTTTCTAGAGCCTAACTTAACTGCCGTGTCCCTATCTACAACAGGAATTCTATCAAAGTCAACCTGCTCCACGTCTTCACTAAAAACTCCCTCTTCCTTCTTTAAAATATTGGCATATTTTCTTGCATGAAAGGGAACTAGAGAAAACAAGTTCATAATAAGGTAAACTCCCCAAGCTACTACTAATATTCCAATTCCAAATTTTGAAAATTTAAAAGCATCCTTCTTATTTCTTGTGTAAAATACATAATAGGACAACAAAAAAATTATAACTACTACTGTTAAGAACATATAAAAATCAATAGAATATAAATTAATTGGTGGCAAATAAATATAGAACACAAGAAAGGAAATAACCAAGGCAATTACCGTTGCCAGTAAAAAATTGTTTTTAATATTAAATTTACTTTTCATTTATAACCTCACTAAGTTTTATGTACATATCTTTAAGAATATTTTAAGTAAAATACTGTATATTAATAACATAAAGATAAAACTTTTTTTCATATTATCTTCCTTTTTAATAAAAGAGATGGGTGCTAATCCCATCTTTTTATATTTTCAAAGTTAAAACTACAATATTTAAATAACTTATTACTTTAAATATATACCCAATTTCAACAAAAAATCTAATATTAATATTTTGTTAATATTTTAAGAATTATTTAAGCCTTTTAATGTAATATATAGTTAAAGTTAATAAACTTTTTCATATACAACTTCCTTTTAAAAAAAAGACGAGATTTATTTCTCGTCTTTTTATGTTAACATATAAGTAAAAATATTAATATAATATTTTTTTCTAATATTTTAAGAATTATTTAAGCTTCTTGTAGTAATATATAATCAAAGTTAATAAACTTTTTCATATACAAACTTCCTTTTTAAGAAGACGAGATTCATCTCTCGTCTTTTTACGTGTTTTAAAAATAAATATTAAAAATAATTATATTTTAAGAATTATTTAAGTTTTTTAGAGTAATATATAATTAAAGAAATAAACTTTTTCATATACAAACTTCCTTCTTAAAAGACGAGATTTACTTCTCGTCTTTTTATTTGTCTAAAAATCCTAAAAAAATCTCCCTTGTAATACTACAAAGGAGATTTTTTATTTCCTAAAGATTTACTTCTTAAAATCTTCAATATTTAATTATCTGTTACCAAGTACATAGTCCATAACAACATCTGGAACATTGTTACTTCTAGATAATACTATTGGATAACCGTTCTTAGCTGCATATGGTGCCCCAACTATAGCATCTGGGAATACTTCTCCACTTGCTATTACT